>DTSE01000356.1 GCA_012965515.1 Candidatus Melainabacteria bacterium
TTCTCTCATTTGCTCTGAAAGAAATTCCTCACTTGCATCGATGAAATTCAAAGCGAATTCTTTGTTGCCGGACCTGCTTGCGGCATAAATCAGTTTGACAATGGTTTTTCTTCCTGGACAGGCTCTGAATACTCGTTCCAGTATCTTTTCGACTGCTTTCATATTTTCCTCTGCAAGTGCTAATTCGAGAAGTTGCGCTGCCTTATTGCGTGTATACAAACGATTCATTGCTCTGAAATGCGAATTTGGAAAATACTTGTTTACTGGCGGCGCGTCATCTGAAGGCTCGTCGCAATTTGTACTCATGAAGTTAAACATCATAATCATTTCGTTTAGGTATTCCGCCAGTACGCCGTACTTGCGTTCCTTCATGAAACGTTCGAACTGGTCTTCGATTATGTGTCTTCGAAAATCTGCGTCAAGCTTGCCCTCACTTTCAAGGCGATGCATGAATTCCAGAGCGTGATCTTCATGTTTCAGATAACGGTTCAAGGATATCCAGGACATCTCTTTATCGAACGCGTAAGTTTCGTTCAAAATGTGAATTTCCAATGCGTCTCTTCTATCAATAAGAGCTTGCCTTGCGGGCGGATGAACCTCACCAAGCTCTGCAATCTCGCCTGGGATGTAGGAATTTCCAACACCACCCCAACCAGAGACCGCATGCCGGTTGTCGTAGGCGAACAGGTAACACTTCAGTGCTTCTTCAAATTGATGCAACCTAGCCAGATCGCGCCCTTTGTCGAGCATCCTTTTTGCTTCTTCTGCTAAGCCAATCTGTTCTTTCTTTTTTCTGGGACTCATTGCCGAACCCTATAAAAGAACTGTTACCTGTTTCGATTGTAATTGAATTAATTACTTTTGGTGACCGGAGTCGTTTGACTAAGCCACATCCGGTTCATTGTTTACTACGACTTTCTCAGCTTCTCTAGATTTATACAAATTGATTGCAGCCAGAACAGCGAGCACTATATTTATTGCGTTGAACGTAAATACAGTGACAACTGAAAAAGTCATGCCACCAATTTGAATGTGAAATAGTTTCGCATCAAGCAGGAATATGACCCACAGCAGGAATGGGTAGATTGCGAGGAGCCAGATCCAGAGCCTCATGCGCCAGGTGTTCACACTCAAGAGCTGAACTGGATCAAATGAAGGGAAAGTCAGCGCCGCGCAAATTGCCAGCACTATGCATTCGTACATATGCACGTGTGCACTGAAGAGTAGAACTGCAATAACACTGAATGAAAGCGCCCACGGAACAGCTTTTGCGCCAATCTTCAAAGCGTCAAACCAAACTTTGAGCGTCAACAAAAGTCCTGCAATCATAATTGGAAAACTGAACTTCATCGCTATTTCGGAGGGCATCAAAATGCTCAGCACCCCACGGAAATTGACCATCGACTGCGGGTTGATGTCGATCTCGTATTCCTTCATTGTTTCCCATTTCAGAAGAATACTTGGGTATTGAAGGACCGTATCGGGACCAACAATCACTGCTGCTGCGCCGAGCAGAGCGAAGAATCCTGCCGCTGCAACGGCAATGATTTTCCATCGTCCAGCGGCTAGGGCCGCCACTCCAAAGAATGGAGAATACTGAAACTTGATTGTGGAAATTGCTAAAAGAATTCCCGCCACGACATCTTGTTTTGCTAGAAAGGCTGCGCAAAAACCACTTAAAAGTCCAAGAATTAGCCAGCTCGGCTGACCGAGCACCATGCCGCGCGCTTCAGGCAAACTAGCCATTATTGCCGTGCACAAAATAAATGTGCGAAAGATAGTTCGGCCCAAACTTGTTGATGAATGAATGGAGCGCAAAACACTAAAGAGCCCAATCGCTCCGGCGCTCATCCAAATTCCTTGCCACAACAGATAGGCAGTTTGGAGCGAGACTTTGCCGAATGGATAGAGTATTGCCGGCCAAACCGGAGAAATCTCCATGCAGACTGGTCTTTCTGACGCACCTTCATTGCTAAGTTTGCGCCACTCGTTGAGCTGGTGCTCGCCATCGTAAAATTTGTGGCTTTCGTCTGATGCAACGATCTTTGCCATCGTGTAGTACTTGGCGTAATCGTGATACTTGATTGTTGGAAGTTTGAACATCCACTCGAACATGAACCCAGCGGCAGTCACCAGCATTGTTAGGTACAGCGCTGCCAAAGTTCTGATTGCAAGGTGTTTTTTGTTCGCCATGACTCCCCAATGAGCCAATTATTCCACAAAGGCCCAAACCAAAAGCCCCGGGCGAACCCAGGGCTTTTGCTCTTCCAAATACTTTGAAGAAGTAACCGCGATTACTCTTTGATGAAGGTCAAGGTTGCGCAGTTTTCGCCTTCGAATTTGGTTTCGCCTTTGAAGCCGAATTCTTTTGCGAACATTGATGTGCAGTTCTCGAATTGAGCGCCCATCTTTTCTTCTTGTTCTTTGCTCATGTGGCCGAACTTCTTGAGTGCTTCCCACATTCCGCAGGTCTTGTAGCTGAGGTGAGCTTGCTTGTCATCGCCCCAGATTTCGATCTTGCTGCCGAAAACATTGGCTTCGAATTCAGCCATTGCTTTGACGAGTTCCATCGGGGTGGTTACTTTGAGAGCCTTGAAGTAGGCTACTTTTTCTTGACGCTTTACGTTTTCAAACTTTTTGATCGCTTCTTCGCCGTGCTCGCAGATAACGCCATATGCGGCCATCCATTGCGAAGCCAGAAGACGTGCGGTTTCTTCTTGAATCTTTTGGGTGTTCCACTTGGATTCGATGAGTTGTTTTGTTGCTGTTGTCATTTCGATGTACAAAGCTCCGTGTGTGATTTGATGCGCTCAGTATAGGCGCGTATTTGCTCAAATTAGCCAGCTTTAAGAGAGCCTTTCGTATTCTTCTTGACATAGTGATACTCGTTTAATGTTTGCTAGAATTAGCTCCCTGACTTGGTTTTACCGCGTGACTGGTTCTTTTGAATCATCTTAAGACGGAGGTGCGACTTGGGGTTTCACTTAAGTTGGATTGCGACTAGTGGCATCGAGAAAGAAGATGTTTTGAAACACTTTGAACTCATCGCGACCGGTGAGTTCGATGCAGTTCCAGACAGTGAATGGTCCTTTCTAGATAATCGAAATGGCTGGAACGTCTTCATCTGGAATGAGACAGAGCCTTTGGATGAGGCTGCTGCGAGGCTTACAAACAGTCGTCCTGAAGCAAAAGCAGTTACAGCAATGGTTGCAGAAGGTGCAATGGTCTGCGTCAGTAGCGGCTGGGCTGATGGGCAAAAAATCTGGTCAATTACTCACGACTCCTCTCGTGGGCTCCCGCATTTGGAGTGTGAAGGAAATCCACCTGATTCCTTTGTAAAACTGAAGACGGATTGCGAGAAATCACAATCTGAAACTACAGAAGTCGACTATTTTTTTGATGTTCCGCTTGATGTCGCGTATTCAGTGTGCAACTTCAAACACGATCAATGTCCTGACGAGTCTTTTGGGGAAAATCCGTTCGAGATACTCAAGTCTCTTAAGGTGAAAGGAACAAAAGGAGAGCGACCTTTGTCAGCGAACCAGACAAAGGCTCTTGAGCAAGCTGCAAAGATCAATAAAGGGCATGACATTTATCAAAAGAAACTTGCAGCTGGTTTGAGTGGACATTCGCCGAAAAAGAAACAAACGATTGCAGACATCATTCGTTCGTTCTTTACGCCGAAAAATTGAATCTACATTCAAGCGCACTTTTCCCCTGGTTCGGAGGTCTCGTGAACGTCAAGAAACTTGTAACCCTTGGTGGTTTTGCTGCAATGGGTGCATTGTCGGTTTGCGCCGCGTTTTCCAAAGATTTGACCACATCAGGTCCCATGTCCACTGCGGCGAAACAAGACATCATCAATACTTTGCGAAGTAAGGGCTCCTTCCACAGAATGCTGCAAGGTCTTGAACAGACATATGAATTGGACAATGAATTGAAAGGCAAAGGTCCATACACTGTGTTTGCAGCTGACGATAAGGCTTGGAAAAAAATCAATCAGGCTGACCAGGACACACTCTTTGGTAATAAGAAGAAACTCGATGAAGTGCTGAGATACTGCGTGCTCAAGGGGCAGAGCCTGGATTCTGACCACCTATACAAGATGCAGGGTCAACAAGTGCAGTCGCTCGAAGGACGCCTTATAGATGTACGCATGACTGCAGGTGAAAAGGAGCAAGCGTTCCTCTTTCTCAACGAATCAAAAGTAAAGAAGGCTGACATCAAGTGCAGCAACGGAATTATTCACGTCATTGACGCTCCGCTTATGCCGCCTCTGAAAAAGTAGAGCGGTTTTCGGTTCAGACATAACTATTTCAGGGCGCGTGCAACGCGCCCCCACGCCATGCGTCGCCCCTAAAGCGTTTTGTCTTTGAGGATATAAACGCCGCCGTCTTCGGCTGCGATATATACGATCCCGTTCTTGGCTTCTATGTCTGATGCCGAGAGTGGGATTGCACTTAGATCAACAGTGCCGACGAGCTTCGGATTTTTCGGGTTGCTTATGTCGACGGAGTTAACTTGCAAAAAGCCTTGAACATAAGCGCGATTGCCTTCAACAGCAAGTCTGTCAGCCTGTTTGATTTTGATGGTTCCTGTTCGCTTCAATGCACCAGATGTAGTTCTGTCAAGAATACTTAGTTCCCTGTCGCCCCATATGCCGCCTTCCAAAACGTATACATGTCTTGCATCAGTGACGAGTGCATAAGCCTTTTGATCAATGGAAATTTGTCCTACTTTCTTGAGGTGCTCAGGATCGTTTGCATTGAACACATAGAGCAACGTTTCTTTTGGACCAGTATCCGTGACCACATAGAGAAAGTCGTCATGTGCACCTAGAATGTCAGCACCTGTTTTAATCGGATGGAAAAATCGCTGATTGCCTGATTTTGTGAAGATGTGCACTCCATCTTCTGCTGCGACGAAAATGTTGTTTTTGCTGCATGCCAATTCCCTGTTCGATTTTTCGACTGTTTGAGACCACTTTTCCTTGAAAGTTCCGTCCGGTTGTTTCTGAAGCAGTGTGGCTAGAGATATCCGTGCGCCTTTCGCCGGAAAGCGTTCGTCTGCAACCACAATGTCTGCATCGGATTGACAAAGAGCGCGCACTCCTTTGAAATTGAATGTTTGAACGGAAGGTGGAGTTTTGTCTTCCGGCTGTGGTTTGAATGACTGAACCTCTGACGGATTGGACGTTGCGTACAACGTTCCATCCATTAGCGCCAACATTTGTGCATCGCCGCCTATGTGGTGGTGTGACACCAAAAGTGGTGTAAAGGGGTCGCTTATGTCGACGATAGTTAAGTCGCCAGCACTTGTGGTGGCGTACAGTTTCGTACCTTCGACATCGAGATCTTTGATGCCGGTAACGAGCGTTGTGCTTGAGAGTTGCTTCGGTTTCTTTCGATTGTGAATGTCAACAATTAGCAGTCCGGACGAAGTACCTATGTATGCGAAGCCGTTGCGGACCAGGGTGCTGGTGCCGTACCAGTAGCTTGGCACATCGATGCTTGATGCCAATTCCGGTTTACTTCCTTCGATGTTGAGAATCGAAACTCCGGCATCCGGCGAATCTCCGGCGATTACCAAAGTGTTGTCTTCTACTCCTGCGGCGCCTCGTCGCAAGCCTCGACCACCCGCTTTCCAGTCACCGAGTTTGATTGGGTTGCGCGGATCTTTTAGATCGAACAATCGCAGACCTTGATCTTCATCCATGACGCAAAGGCGTTCTTTATCGATGCAAACGCTGAGCGCATCTAATGTTTCCGACTTCTTCTCTGCTGCGTCTTGGAAATTGATAGTCGAGGGAGAAGTAGGATGTTTTACGTCAATGATTTCCAGTCCGTTCATTCCAGCTGCGATGTATGCGCATTCCAGACCAATAGCAACGTGTTTTGGAGCCGCCATATGTCCATAGGCTGCCACCTCTTTCGGTGCCTCCGGCTTACTTACATCTATTATTCTCAAGCCACCACGTCCGTTACAAACGTAGGCGAAATTATTCTCGACCTTGATGTCGCTAATTTGTCCAAGCAAAAGTAAAGAACCGACGGTTTCAATTTGCTTGGGATTTTCGATGTTCACCACGAGCAGTGTCTGACCTGCGCCGATGTATGCATATTTGTCTTTGACTGCAATTGCGGAGAGTTTTCCACCCTTCTGTGCGACTACGTCGAAGTTCTTGGTCGGCGGCAGGCGAGGGATGTCGAAACGTTTTTGGCTAAATATGTCATAGCCAGTTACGAGCTGCGTAAAAGCAGCCAGGCGCCACAATCCGGCGGTTTGGGCATATGCGGCGGCAACAATGAGCGCCGAGACGGTCACCCACACCAATAGGAGGGGCGATATTCTTACGCGTCTTCCGGGCACCGTGGGCGCCGGGTGTGAGAGTTGCTCTTCCACGGAAGTGTCCTGCAATACATCTCCAATTCAGCAGTAAGGTCTACTGAATAGATGTGATTTTTAGGCCGCAGTTCCGGTTAAAGAATGGTCTTTAAGTGCTTGACCAGCAAATGATTCTCAGCGGGGCGTCCGGTCGTGACACGGAAGCAGGTAGGCAGACCGAAGGCAGCCAGCGGACGGATTGCGATACCGCGCTTGAGCAGCTCTTCGTGGATGCGATTTACCTTTTCTTGGCTGTTCATCTCGACAAGTATGAAGTTGCCATGTGAAGGCACACGTTGCAGTCCGAGCTTATCGAATGCGTCTTCCAAAAACGCCATTGCGTGGCGGTTATTGGCGAGTGTCTCTTCCAAGAACTCTTCGTCTTGCAGAGCGGCCAGTCCGGCGGCCTGTGCCAGTGAGTTCGGTTCGAAAGGAAGTCTGATGCGGTTTACAAAGTCGATCAGATATTCGTGACCGAGTCCGTAGCCAAGTCTCAAGCCTGCCATAGCATAGGCTTTTGCGAATGTTCTCAAAGTGAGAACGTTGTCCATGCGATAGCTCATGGAGTCCGGGTAATCCGGATTGTCGCAAGCGAATTCGTAATAGGCTTCGTCCATGATGACGAGCACGTGCTCTGGAATCTTCTTGATGAAAGTGTCGAATTCCTGGCGCGTGAAGATGGTGCCTGTGGGGTTATTCGGATTGCACAGGTAGATGATCTTGGTGCGATCGTTGACCGCGTCTGCAATGGCATCGAGATCGAAGTGATAGTTTTTCAGCGGAACAGTGCGGAGCTTGACGCCTTGAGCTTTTACAAGCACCAAGAGTCCGATGAACGTGCCTTCTGATGTCAGCACTTCATCGTCGCCGTGCAAGAAAGCACGCACAATGTTCGCCATGATACTTTCGGAACCGCTGCCAATAGCCAGGTTTTCGATATTGACGCCGAGCTTGTGTCCGAGCGCTTCTCTCAGTTTGAAGCTGCCCGATTCGGGATAGCGGCAAATATCAGGCAATGCCGCTGAAATAGCTTTCAGTGCCGATTGCGGGGGTCCAAGAGGATTCTCATTGGATGCCAGGTTGATGAATTTCTCAATCCCGAGTTCTTTCTTCAGTTGCTCGGGCGGTCTGCCGGGCTTGTACGAAATCAACTGTTCGATGTGAGTTGGCACGAGTTTTCTCGGTGCCAGCTTTCCACCTTGTTGAACCACCAGTCTCAGGGGGTCGGTCTTAGCTGCCAGTTGTTGAATGTATGTTGCCATGGCTTCCGTGTAGTAATCAGTTGGTAAATCCCTGCGCAAAACCAGTCGGGCGGCGTGCCCGAAACCTCTCAATGTCACTGCGTTTGGCGCGGTCGGCATTAAGAAACTTTGACGCTAAAGTAACATCTCTTTTTCCCATAGACAAGTTAATGCGGGGTCTTTTCCGTATTTATCAGATATATCTAACCTTAAGACTTCCTTGTGTATCGGGCATATCTTTAGAGAAATAGCGTAAAGAGGGAATCTATGGACGTTTCGGGACTAAACACGCGTAGTAAGGGCCGGTTGCCAGGTTTAATCGGGATAGAAATTGTTGAGAGCGCTAATGAAAAACTGGTTAGTAAGCTTGATATCCGAGACGAACTTTTAGCGCCTAATGGCTATCTGCATGCCGCATCGGTGATCGCTCTTGCAGATACAACCTGTGGATATGGGTGTGTACTGAATTTTAAGCCTGACGTGGCTTCTTTCACGACCGTGGAGCTTAAGGCCAACTTCATTGGAACAGCCAGAAAGGGCACCATTTTTTGCCATGCTGAGAGAATTCATAGCGGCAAAACGACAGAAGTTTGGGATGCCAGGGTGAGCGATGCCGAAACCGGCAAATTGATCGCACTGTTTCGTTGCACCCAAATGCTTCTTTATAGAAGGGAATCGAGCGAGAAATCGAACTAATAGGTACGGAGCTTCACAAAACTGCCCTTGAAGAGCCTGTAAACCCCCAGAAATGACCATTACAATGGTCGGCTAAATAGCTTTGTGATAAGATCTCGCATATTACGCGGGTGTAGTTCAATGGTAGAACGGCAGCCTTCCAAGCTGCACACGCGGGTTCGATTCCCGCTACCCGCTCCATTTTTTACTTCAAACCGCAACATCGGCTAAGAGTCTTCGCCGGTCTTTTCTACTACAGATATACGCTTGCTGCTATTTGAGGAACGCGCGCCGTGGTTGATAACAAAATCTCTTTGAATGATGTTCTTGTTGCTCGCAAGAGAATCGCGGGCAAAGCGATTAACACGCCGTTTCGCAAATCGGTTTGGCTGTCTGAACTGACAGGTGCTGAAGTTTATTTGAAGCTGGAGAATTTGCAGGTAACCGGCTCATTCAAATATAGAGGTGCGTTGAGCGCGCTCACACGAAGCAAAGAGAATGCCCTCAGCAAGGTGTTTACCGCTTCTGCGGGCAATCATGGCTTGGCGGTCGCTGAAGCCGCGGTCGAGTTGGGTCGCGATGTGACCATCTGCATTCCAGTGAATGCATCAGCAGTGAAGCGCCAACGTCTCAAGGACTACAGTGTCGCAGTTATTGAGCACGGCGACGACTGCGAAGTGACAGAGAGCTACGCGCAACGCATGGCGAAAGAAAAGAAAGCGTTCTACATTTCCCCCTACAACAATAGAGAAGTGATCGCCGGGCAAGGAACCGTTGCATTCGAAATGTTCGAGCAAGTTCCGGAATTGAAC
>DTSE01000357.1 GCA_012965515.1 Candidatus Melainabacteria bacterium
CAATTGAACATGACTCCACGAATTGCAAGTTTCTTAACTGACATTCAAGTTCTGTTGATTAAATTGAAGCTACGTGTCGTGTTGCGAGCGAGGCGAGGATGGCATAGATAACGCACTTGTTTCGGCGTTTAAGGTAATGATGGATTTCCGATTCGAATACCATTGCTTAGCCTTCAGGAAGGGAGTTTCTACCAATCGATACGAGAGAAAGCCGACGAATACGGCAAGCAGCACGTTTTGTGGGAACGTCTGCACAAACGACGAATCGTGCGGATGCAGAAACAACTGTTGCCATAAATAGATGCTGTATGACATCACACCAATCCGTTCAAGCCATCGCATCTGCAGGAAACTGCCGATGCGAGAATCATTCCATCGAACGGCCAGCCAGACCAGGCCGGTTAGGGAAATCGATTTCAAACAGGTTGCCACAGCGATCGACAACCGCCAACTGAAATCTGGAATAACGAGCGCCACAATCAGCGCCATTAGCAAGAGAGCGCCTGTCCAGCGGAAGTGAATGATGTTGTCTAGCACTTTCCTCCAACTGTCTTTGCGGACGACACACGCCAACAAGCACCCAAACGCGATCGTATCAATGCGCAAGAAAGTCCACTTCAGGTCAATCGTCAAGTCATACGGTACGACCACCAACACGCATCGAAGCAAACAAACAAGGACGATGACGATCGCGCACGAACGTGCTGCGGAGCGGTGCCCCACAAGACAGAACAGCATGGGCCACAGCAGATAAAAGTGCTCTTCGATAGAAAGGGACCAAATATGACCGATCTCCCACGGCCTATCGGCATTGAAGTTCACAATGTAGGTTAGGGCCGTAATCCAATCGGTACTGGAAAGATCGACGCGTCCGATTGTTTGAAGGAGGAATAGAAAGAACAAATAGGTGAAATATGCTGGAAAGATTCGAAGTGATCGCCGGACATAAAATGCACGCAGGTTAAGTGACCCATGACGCTCAACTTCACGCAGCATGAGCGTTGTGATCAGGAAGCCGCTTATGACAAAGAACAAATCAACGCCAACCGTCCCCATGCCTAGGATTGTCCGCACAACGGGGATGTCTGG
Source organism: Candidatus Melainabacteria bacterium (assembly GCA_012965515.1). GTDB lineage: Bacteria > Cyanobacteriota > Vampirovibrionia > Obscuribacterales > Obscuribacteraceae > QKMZ01. The sequence continues at coordinate 1,090 of DTSE01000357.1, forward strand.
CTGAAAACCGGTTGTGCTGTGACTGTGTGCCAGCAACACGAGAATGATTGCGATCCCTCTCAAGCCATCGAGTCTGGGAATACGTCCACTTTGCAGCCACTCAACTGAATTATCGCCCGATGTTGCAGCACCTCCGCGGCCCGCCGGACGGTATATCGGGGAGGCAGGTGCGGAGCTCACCTCAGTTGATACCGTGGGAATCAATGTAGTTGAGTAAGGCGGTGTAATCTTCAGACTCGTTAATCTGATCGCTCTATTTTGGCGCATATGTCAACGCCGCTGGGCGGGAAAAAAAACCAACTGCTCACGCCGATCACGACGCCCAAGGCATTCAATAGACAATCGGCCACTGAACCAGTACGGCCTGGGATGAAGCCAGCCTGCAGAGATTCGAGCAGCGCTCCGTACAACACACACAGAATCACAAATATCGAGACGCTTCCGCAACGAATTGACTCGGTCGAAACGCCGGCATGTAAGACCAACGCAGCCAACAGCAGGTAAGCGGGAATGTGGAGCAGGTTGAGCAAGGACGGTGTAATTACGGCATCCCAGCCGCCTCCCGACACGCCCGCGGAGGGTAGCAAGCTGCCGATGGTCAAGATGACGACGCAACCGGCCACGAGCGACCAGCGTCTTGCCTGAGCCGCCGGCAGGCTAGGCTGAACCAGCTGGGCATCGCGGCGTCGGATGTTCTTTTCGTACATCAGGAATTAGAAGTTAGGAGTCGGGAGTTAGACTTTTCCACGTTTTGCAACACGTTGCCCATCGGCGCGAAGCGAAATGATTCTAATAGCTGCTTCAACTTGTCTTCCGTATGCCGCAAGTTGACATAGTGGCGGAAGCGAGTGGCTATCGAGCTATGGTGCATACGCGGTTGTTCTGGATCGACTTCCCAAGGATGAATATAAAACATCAGCGGGTGTTCGGTTCGCTTGACACATCGCCTGGCCAATCGCTTGTAAATCGGCCACGGTTCAGCTCGAAAGTAACCGCCGCCCGAAATGGGAATATTGACTCGGCCGACACGAAACACCGACGGCGGAAACTCAAGCAATGGCCCGGCCGGTGTATCGATTGTATGGATATGACGTTTCGCATCTGGAATACCGTATCGATCATGATGGGTCGGAAAAATGCTCGAGTCTGCAGAAAATCCTTCTTCCACGAGTATTTCAAGGGCCCAGAGTGATTTTTTTGTAATCGAAAAACTTGGAGCGCGATACATAACCACCGGCTTGCCAATAAGGTCTTCCAGCACATCGCGCGAGCGACACACATCCGCTCGAAACTGCTCCGGTGTCAGACGATAGATCAACCGATGCCAATAACTGTGCGAACCAATTTCATGGCCCCGCGAAGCAATTTCTTTGACCAATTGGGGCACGTGCTTCGCA
>DTSE01000358.1 GCA_012965515.1 Candidatus Melainabacteria bacterium
AGAGAAAGACTAAAAAGAAGAATCGAAAACAACAACGAATAAAGAAATGGGAGCGCATGCAATGCGCCCCCACACCAAATGAAAAGGGCGCTGCATGGCATCGCCCCTACAATTTACGAACCGACTTTCGCTGGTTTTGCGCCGATGCGAACATTCTGATCGAGATCAAAGCGATCGAGATTCATTACCTTGGTCCATACAGCGACGAAATCGTTGACGAATTTCTTCTGCGCGTCGTTGCTTGCATAGACTTCGGAGATTGCTCTCAGTTGTGAGTTCGATCCAAAGATGAGGTCAACTGCAGTACCGGTCCATTTTACTTTTCCGGTTGCACGATCACAGCCTTCATACAGGTTCTCATCCTTGGCAGATTTCTTCCATGTGGTATCCATCGCCAGCAAATTGACGAAGAAGTCGTTGGTCAACTTCTCCGGTCTGTTGGTGAAGACACCTACTTGCGAGTGATCTGCGTTCGTATTCAAAACACGCATTCCACCTAAGAGAACAGTCATCTCAGGAGCAGAAAGTGTCAACTTCTGCGAGCGATCGACAAGCAATTGCTCCAGCGGTCTGTCAGGATTTTTTCCACGGAAGTTGCGGAAACCGTCGGTGGTCGGTTCCAGCACTGCGAATGATTCAACGTCCGTCTGCTCCAAGAGCGCATCCATACGACCGGGAGTGAAAGGCACGGTCACATTGTGTCCGGCATTTTTCGCGGCAGCTTCAACTCCAGCGCATCCACCAAGAACGATGATGTCCGCCAGTGATACTTTCTTACCGTCAGACTGTGCAGCATTGAAATCTTTCTGGATCTTTTCCAGTATTTGCAAGCTCTTTGCCAACTCTGCGGGATTGTTTACTTCCCAGTCCTTCTGTGGTGCAAAACGAATGCGAGCACCATTGGCGCCACCACGCTTATCTGTTCCACGGAATGTCGAAGCAGACTCCCATGCGGTTGTCACAAGCTGAGGAACGGTCAAACCGGAGGCAAGCAGCTTAGCTTTGAGGTCTGCAATATCCTTATCACCGATCAGCTTGTGATCGACTTTCGGAATAGGATCTTGGAAGAGTTGCGGCGGAGCAACGTCTGGTCCTAGACATCTGGTGACCGGTCCCATGTCGCGATGCGTCAATTTGTACCAGGCTTTCGCAAAGGCCAGTCTAAACGCCTCCGGGTCTTCGTGGAACTTCTTCGAAATAGCAGCGTAAGTCGGGTCCATCTTTAGCGCGATGTCGGTTGTGAACATCATTGGAGGATGCTTCTTAGTCGCGTCGTGTGCGTCAGGCACGATTTCCTTTCCGTCTTCCGGCGTCCACTGGTTTGCACCACCTGGTCCCTTGGTCAACTTCCATTCCTTGCCCATCAAATGGTTGAAATAGCCATTACCGAATTTGGTAGGAGTGGAAGTCCATGCGCCTTCCAAACCGCTGGTGATTGTTGCATCACCACAGCCTTTTCCGAACGAGTTCTTCCAACCGAGCCCTTGCTCTTCAATGGGAGCACCCTCAGGTTCACGACCAACGTACTTGCTTGCATCGGCCGCCCCGTGCGCTTTTCCAAGCGTATGTCCACCTGCGATGAGCGCAACCGTTTCCTCGTCATTCATCGCCATGCGGCCGAAAGTTTCTTTGATATCCTTCGCTGCTGCCAGCGGATCGGGCTTGCCGTTAGGTCCTTCCGGATTGACGTAGATCAATCCCATTTGCACAGCAGCAAGAGGATTTTCCAATTGTCTGTTGCTTGTGTAGCGTTTGTCGCCAAGCCAGGTGCTCTCCGGTCCCCAATAAATGTCTTCTTGTGGTTCCCAAACATCATCGCGGCCACCGGCGAATCCGATCAGTTTCAGACCCGAGGATTCAAGCGCGCAGTTGCCGGCCAAAATCATCAAATCCGCCCATGAGATTTTCTCGCCATATTTTTGTTTGATCGGCCAGAGAAGGCGGCGAGCCTTATCGAGGTTGGCGTTATCGGGCCAGCTGTTGAGCGGCGCAAAACGCTGCGTGCCGTACCCAGCACCGCCACGACCATCAGCGACACGATAAGTGCCGGCGCTGTGCCACGCCATACGGATGAAGAATGGTCCGTAATGGCCAAAGTCGGCAGGCCACCAGTCCTGAGACGTCGTCATCAAAGTATTGATGTCTTTCTTAACCGCTTCGAGGTCGAGTTTTTTGAACTCTTCTGCGTAATTGAATTTCGCACCCATCGGGTTGCTGGCGGGCGGATTCTGGTGCAGGATCTTCAGATTAAGCGATTTGGGCCACCAATCACCATTGCCGTAAGCGCCTTCAGCAGTTGGTTTGAGCAATGGGTTTCGAGCACCCATTACTGGGCATTTGCTGGCATCAGCAGAATCTGTAGCTTGTGCGTACTGAGCGAAGGTCGCCGTAGCCACGCAGAGCATGGAAAGAGTAGCCGCTACGCGGGCGAATTTAAGTGTCCGGAGCATGACGTCTCCTGAAGATGCCGCCGACCCCCG
>DTSE01000359.1 GCA_012965515.1 Candidatus Melainabacteria bacterium
CTATAAGAAGCTTTCGGAATGGTACAGCGCGCATGGTGATTGGGAGATGGCGGTGAAGCTGGCAACTCAGGCGCTGTCAACAAAAAAGCCAGATATTTCCGCGCTCGTTGAACGAGCTGGGGCATACAGCAGTTTGCACAAAGACAAAGAAGCCCTTGCTGATTTCGAACTCTATTTGTCAAAGACAAAGATGCCTCAAGAGCGACGCCACAGAGACAAGGTCTACCTGCAAAAGGCTGGTCTTTTGGAGAACATGAGACTGTACGACAAGGCTCTGGCTGTCTATCGGACCATGCAAAAAGAACACTACGAGGACTCAATCGTCTTTCGTGAAGTAGCTTGCCTGAAGGCGATGAAGAAGCCGGATGAAGCGCTTAAGTGCTTAAATCAGCTGATAGTGCACAATAAATTCGACGACACCGGATATTTAAACCGAGCACGTCTATACGAAAGTATGGGCAAACACAAAGAGGCGGTCACTGACTATTCCACATCAATAAATCTGTCACCTTCCACAACTGCACTCAAGGAGCGCGCTGCTGTTTACGATAAGATCGGTCGCAAAGATCTTGCCGACAAGGATCGCAAGGATGCCGACCGAATTTGAAGTTTCGCCAAAATACATAATAGCCGGACTTCTGGCTCTGGCTTTGACAGCCGTTGCTCCAGCCGACTGCAAGTCGATAGAAGGAATTCAATATGACCGAGCACAGGCCCTTATTAGAGAAGGGCATCTCGATCAAGCAAGCACGATCTTGCTGAAGCTGTATCGGTTGCATCCGCAGAATGCGGTTCTACTAGTTGAGCTTGGGCAGACTTATCTAAATGACACTAACGAAATGGCCGGCGGACAAATTAAGGCGGAGCAATGCTTTCGCAAGGCGATAAAGCTCGACTCGGAGTTTGGAAAAGCCTACTATCACATGGCCGAATGGGCAAATGCACAAAGCAAATACGATCTAGCAATACAAATGGCGACCAAGGCTCTCACCGTGAAGAAGCCCGATATGCAAGCCTATATGGAGAGAGCGGCGACTTATAGTCACATGCACAAAGATAAGGAAGCGCTGGCGGATTTGGACAAGTTTATCTCGCTGGGTAAAGTAGAACGAAAAGCGTATGAGCGCAGAGCTTGCATCTTGGAGAACCTAAACTTGAATGCGCGCGCACTTGCCGACTACCGCGTTATGCAGAAATTGCACTTTGATGACGGAACAACATTCAAGGAGGCGCGCTGCCTTGAAAAATTAAACAAGAACAGTGAGGCAATTGCGTGTCTAACAGACCTTCTCAAGCGTAACGCTGAGGATGATGCAGCTTATGAAGCACGCGGTAATCTACAGGTCAAACAGGGGCGGCTCAAAGAAGCAATCGCAGACTACAGCAAAGCCATTGAGCTTTTACCTTCCGCAACCTTGTACAAACAAAGGGCGGACGCGTATGAGAAGATGGGAAGAAAAGATCTGGCAACAAGAGATCGCAAGGAAGCCGAGCGTTTATAATCGGATGCCGCCGACATCCAAATTACATTGCCAACCAATTCATGAAAGCAGCAACTGCCACCACATACGATGCCCTAGTTCGCAGAGCCAATTGGTTCGGCAAGCTGTTTTTCGTCGCCGCAGTTCTAAATTGCTCTATGTTAATGCCGGTCGAAGCCAGCAGCGCCGATGGAAGAGCGTTCGATGAGGCCATACGTTTAGGAATATTGGGGCATTACGGAGAGAGCACCAGAATTTTGCGAGAAATTCAGAGAAAGCATCCAAACGATCCTTATGTTCTTACAGAATTAGGCAATGCGTATTTAAACAACTACAACGATGTGCAATCAGGAACCGACAAGGCCGAAAAGTGCTTGCGCAGAGCGCTGGAAATTGATCCCGAGCTTGGCCGAGCGTGGGTTAAACTAGCCGAATGCTCTGACGCCAAAGGTGATTTCGTCAGCGGTGTAAAATATGCAACCAAAGCATTGAGCGTAAAGAAACCAGATTTCGAAGCCTATCATGAGCGGGCTGGTGCGTTGAGCAATTTGAAACGCGACAAAGAAGCACTCAAAGATATTGAAATGTTTTTGAAAACAAATCCGCGGCCGGAACGCAAACATTTTGTGCAGCGAGCCACAATCATGGAAAACCTCAAGCAATACGATCGCGCTGTTGCCGAGTATCGCAGGCTCCTGAAAGAGAAATACGAAGATCAGGTCGTCTATCGTGAAGTCGCTTGCCTGCAAGCGATGGGAAAACAGGAAGAAGCGATCAAGACTCTGAACGAACTGGTCGCTCATAACAAACAGGATGACACCGGTTATCTAAGCAGGGCCAGAGCATACGAAAGCATGGGGAAACACAAGGAAGCTATCGCAGATTTCACCAAGGCCTACGAACTGCAGCCGTCAACTGCCGCCCTGAAAGAACGTGCGGCGGCATACGAGAAAATGGGCCGAAGAGACTTGGCAGACAAAGACCGGAAGGAAATTGAACGGCTGTAGCCGTGTTTTTCTCTCCAAGAACCGACCGACAGCACTATTAAGACAAGCTGAAAGTCGTGTTCAACACTGCCTTCCATAACCAGTTCTTAACCCGCTCTCACACATACTGGGAGCATGAAAACAAAACAACTAACACTAAGAAGCGAAGTCCAACAACAGGCATTACTACTTTGCCTAACCTGCGGAAGCCCGTTCATCCTCGTTATCGGATTTACTGCTCTGACAGCCTTCCTGACTGAAAAGTCGTTCGGTGAGTTCATCCAACAAGTAGCGTGGCCGGCAGAAATTTTGGCAATTATCGCCGCAGTTTCGCTGTTGCTTTCAGCATGGTTGAGTTTTAACAGAAACGGCAGATTAGAGCTCGCGAACTTTCCTACCGAACCGAGCAATTATTAGACCTTCGTTTTCTTCTGCTCTTTTAAATCACGAAGCATCTGTTCAAAGGTCAATTGCTTGTCGTCTGGTTTATTCAACAAACCAAAGACAGCTTTGGGCGGCCATTTAACACTGATATCGCGCGACTTATTTGTGTTTAGAGAGAAAAGAGCGACCTGCCCAATATCGTCTTTGACAGGCACGCGCTCAAAACAAACTTCATTGTTGTTCCTCCAGACGGGCGTAAATACATCTCTTTCGTTCTTCGGATTGCCGGCAACGATCTGCCGAGTCTTTCCGCTCTGCAGCGAAACGACCTTCACAGCGCCGTTGACATTCGGTATTGAAAGATTCTTTCCATCCGGGCTGACTTCGAAATTCTCCAGCTTATCGCCTTTCAAGGCTTGGTAGATACGCTTTGTTTTGCCGCTCGTCAAATTGAAAACGTTCAAGGCATCTATGCTTCGAGCTTTGCCTCTCTTGCCTGCCGGTATGTTGACCACCGAACCCAAAATCAAATTTCCATCGACTGTTGCGCGGACTTTGTGGTTTGGAGTTGAAGTCGTCGTAAGACGTTTCAGCACAACAGGCTTGCGAACATCTACAGAAACCAACTCTTTGAGCTGCTGATCTGCTTTTCCGACTTTAGCGAAGTCATGCAAACCATAGATCACATCTGTATTAACGTCCCAATCCGGCAGCTTGGCGAATTTCGACGCAATTCGTCGAAAACCTCTGGAGCCCGGTGCGGTTTGAGATAAACAAAGATTGGCGTCTCGATCGACCAGACAAACGAACTCATTTGACGGACTTACCTTCACGGATTCAAAATCATCTGCAGTACAAGTCAACGTCTGCTTGTGGCGAAGAGCGCCATTGCCCTCGACGTCGAAAATCTTGATCCAGGAAATAGTTGTGAACGAATCAGATGGTTTAACAACATTCCACTCGTGGCCGACGAGCCGGCTCATGTCGCTTTGCGCGGTAGACCGCAGGTAATACAAAATCGGTCCAATGTATGCACCATTGAAACGCTCCTTCATGAGAGCGTCACGGCACGCAGCATAATCGCCCTGGCAACTTTCCAACTGCTTCAACAGCTGCGCAGCACCGTTTTTGATCGCGTCGACTTCTTCTTTATCAACCGTCTTTTCGAATTCAGACCAATTTTCGCATTCGGATTTTGTAACTACGGCAACTCTTTTAGAATCCGGAAACCATGCTACGAGCTGCGCGTCTTCCTCAACCGGCTCACCTAAGTGCAGCCCGCCGTCAGTCGAAACACGCACTCCGTCCGCACCTACCAATGCCATCTTTTTGCCGTCCGGCGACCAAGCCAAACGCTGCTCTGCAACACAGCCCGCCAGAAGCGGAATTGTCATTGCGACGAGAAGTGTCTTCACCGCGCGCGAAACCGCAGATTTGAAAAGCATGAAATTCTCCTTGGTTCACCAAACGAGTTGGTAGCAGTTAACCATACAGGATGCGGGCAGATCGTTTTGCCCCCTCAGTTTATGAAGTGTGAGCAGCCCGCACAACAGTGATCCGACTGCCAAAGTAGTAAAATTAGCCGAAAGACAAGTAGTCAGGTGGTTCCGGCAATATCATGGCAACCAAGAAAATCAGTCTGTTAGGCTCAACCGGCTCCATTGGAAGGCAAACTCTCGACATCGCGCAAGCGCACAAAGACAGCCTGGAAGTTGTCGCTCTTGCTGCCGGGTCCGGCAATCTGGACCTGTTCGCAGAGCAGATCAAACAGTTTCGACCGTCGATCGTTTGCGTTCCCACAGAAGAAAACAGAGCCTCTTTAAAGGAGAAGCTCGGTTATGATATTCGTGTCGAAATTGAAACAGGCTCAAACGGTTTAGAAACAGTCGCAGCAGAAAGCGGCGCCGACACCGTAGTCACAGGCGTAGTCGGTTTTCTTGGTTTAAAACCCACGGCAAAGGCAATCGAGAAGGGTAAGACCATCGCGCTTGCGAATAAGGAAACACTCGTCGCCGCTGGCAGCGCCGTCATGCCGATGGTACGGAAATATGGCGCAAAAATCGTCCCTGTCGATAGCGAGCATTCCGCGATATTCCAGTCGCTGAGCGGTCATACAAAAGACGATGTTCACTCGATTTGGTTAACTGCTTCAGGCGGTCCGTTCAGAACCTGGAGCAAAGAACAAATCGAAGGTGCCACCAAAGGTGATGCCCTGAAACATCCCAACTGGAACATGGGTCAAAAGATAACCATCGACTCCGCAACCCTGATGAATAAAGGCTTGGAGATCGTCGAGGCGCGCTGGCTGTTTGACATAACAGCAGACAGAATTCGCGTCGTCGTGCACCCTCAATCCATACTTCATTCCGCTGTCGAATTTGTCGACGGTTCTATCGTCGGTCAAATGGGTCTGCCCGATATGCGCCTGCCAATTCATTACGCTTTGTTCCATCCTGAGCGAGTTTATTCAGAACGCGTGCCCCGCCTGGATCTGACCACTCTCAGTCAATTGACGTTCGAAGAGCCGGACACAGACCGTTTCCCCTGCCTGGCAATCGCCAAGAAAGTCGCGGGAGAGGACAATACCAACGCCTGCGTGATGAATGCAGCCAACGAAATAGTCGTGGCCGCGTTTCTTAATGAGCGGATTGCCTTCAAAGACATCCCTCGCCTTATCGAACAGGTATTAGAGAAGCACAAGCCGGTCTCGAACCCCGGTTTGGACGATATACTTGAGGCTGATCGCTGGGCTCGACAAGAGGCAGACAACCTCCTCAAGTCCCGGGCGGCATAAACGCACAAAGCGACACACACAGGGAGAAAGCTCCAATGGCAACTGGTACGGATACCTCGAAGATCACAATCGTCAATCATCCTCTCACCAGGAATATTTTGACCAGGTTGCGTGACTACCAGACTCCGTCGGGAGAATTCCGCGAGAAAGCCCGGCAGCTGAGCTATTTCCTTGTTTACGAAGCGATGCGCGAGCTAGGCGTTCGCGAAGTCGGCGTCGAGACCCCCATCGGACCAGCCAAAGGCGTTGCGCTGAGCGATTACGTTGTTTTTGCTCCAGTCCTCAGAGCCGGTCTGATTCTGGCTGAAGCGGCACAGGAGCTCTTCGCCAATGCTCGCATCTACCATATCGGGCTTCGCCGCGACGAAGAGACGCTGAAGGCAATCTCCTATTATGCAAAACTGCCGGAAGCGCTCCCGAATGAAAGCCGCGTTTTTGTACTCGATCCGATGCTGGCAACCGGCGGGTCGGCGTGCGCAGCCATCAATCTCTTCGATAAGCTGAAAGTCGAAACCATTCACCTGGTCTCCATTGTTGCTGCACCAGAGGGCGTCAAGCGCGTCCACGAGCAGTTTCCGAACGTTCATATCACCACAGCAGCGCTGGACGAGAACTTGAACGAACACGGCTACATCGTTCCCGGACTGGGCGATGCAGGCGACAGGATTTTTGGAACCTAGTGGTTTAGAAACGCTTTCGAATGCTCTAAATTCAATGCCAAAAGGGGAGCCAGTGGCTCCCCTTGCAGTTTCAATCTTTGTGCGAAAGTGACGCCTCTCATTTGTGAGAGGGATAACTTACTCGTCCAGCTTGAATCCGACTTTCAACTTGACTTGGAATTCTGAAACCGAGCCATCTTTGATAGCGCCGCGTTGCTCGACTACTTCAAACCAACCCATGTGACGGATGGTTTTAGCAGCACGCTTGACGGCTTCCTTGGTAGCTTCTGCGAAGCTGACCGGTGAGGTGCCAACGATTTCGACCATTTTGTAAACGCCTGACATTTAAACTCCTTGGTTCCAAAGGAACAACAACTCTGTGACGACGTACGCCAACTTCCCGCGCCGAGTTGACGTCGAGGCGACTATTCTACGCTCTTGACGGTCCTTAATTTTGAGACTTTTCCACATGACGACTTGGCACCGCCCTGCTGAGAAAGAATTCGTACAGCAAGCCAGGCAGATGTTAAACACCCTTAATTCTGCCACCTAGCCTACGGCTGTAACCTTTCCCGATGCCATTCGGACAGATTCAAGCCTACAAATGCATAAAGGACTGGACAGCATTCCATTTCAACAAATTGGTAGCAGTGCTAATCGTGGCGCCTATTTTCAGTGCCATCATTCTGCACCGATCGATAAGTGACGGTCGCCTATCAGCGTGCCCTAAATACGATGATGTCTCGTATTTAGTGGCTGGAGCAGCGCGAATGCGTGAGTATCTAACCGGAGGTTTGTCCTCAATAATCAATGGTTGGTTTACACACGTACCGCATTCACCATACTCTGAAGGCGTTTCTCTCTTGGGTTTCCTACTGTTTGGAATTGAAGATTGGGCGCCCTACATCATCAATACTGGATTCTGCTTCCTCTTTCTCTGGGCGATTCTTTCTTGCTTTGGAAGAATCAACCTTATCGTGTCGATCGCCATCTGCATTGCCGCAAGTTGCATTCCTTTAGCAGGAAGCGGAATCAATGAGATTCGTCCTGATTTCATGTGTTCTTTGCTTATCGCGACGGCAACTTTACGCACGGTTTCTGGACGGTTTTTCAAGCGTTCAAACTCATTCCAAATTTTCACCAGCACCATATTCGGTGCCGCCCTCCTGGTCAAACCGACCGTCGCACCTTCCACACTGATTCTTCAGACCGCATGCATAACAGTAGCAATTGTGGCTGAGTTTTTGAGCGACACGCCAGTCGACCTAAGAAAGGAAATTGGCGGTTCTCTCCTTCGCTTTTACATACCATCAATTTTGCTTGCTCTTATCTACTTCATTCCAGGTTTGAAGTACATCGCCAACTACATTTACGAGGTTCTCTTCAGCTCGCAGAAAAGCGCCTGGATGCTTGGCGCCCGATACACGAAGTGGGATCACATTTTCTACTATCTAAATGGCACAGGTGCACAATGCATGCTGGGCGTTTTCGCAATGGTTTCATACCTGTTATTGGCTGCGGGATTAGCTGCCGTTGCAAGTCTAGGTAGAAAACAGTGGTGGGTTCGCTATTTGAGCATAATGGCACCGCTTGTGCCAATGTATTTGATAATCACCGTTACTGAAACCAAAACTCAATATTTCGGACTTACTTTCTTTATCTATTTGATTTTGGCCGCATGCTTTACCGTCGGAAAATTTGTGACCTTTTCCACGACTTTGGGTGCACGAGCCAGGAAAATGACTCTGGCTATCCTTGTGGTCTTGTGTTTTGCAAACGTCATTGCTTTCCGGTATCCAGATATCTGCAACGACCCTGATCCGAAAGTACGAAGGCGCGAAGATGTGATAGTTCAAGAACTGGCGAATATTTTTGAGCATGCGAGGTCCGATGCTCCTTCCGTTTTCTTTCTGACGACAGGAAACATTAACCCTGAAGTCGTCGCCTATACCGTCTTCAAAGAAGGGGCAACAATGCACGGCAAATTTGACGGTTTCACAACAGATCTGAGCAAATTACTGAACAAGATTGCCCTTAATGACTTCGTTGTAACAAGTGTCGACTCCACTCCAAATGTAGCCGGGTTCTTTCCTAGTACCAAACTGAGAAACCCTTGCATCGACATGCTCACAAAAGACAGTTCTTACATTGAGTTAGCTCAATTTTCAATGCCCAAAGGCAAGTATCTACTCTTCCAGCGTTTGCAACCATTTTGCGGTTTCAAACCTGTCTCTGGCATGGCTGAATCAAGAGTGCCACGAGAGGGCAACCAAGACTCGCAAACTGCTTATGTGACAAACGCTCCATCAGCTGAACTGGCTGTTTACTCTACCGAAGAAAAGAGATGGAAAATGCTGGTGCATTTAAAAGCAGAAGAAAAAATGCAATTGACTTGCAAACTAGACGGTAAAGAAATCGGACTGTTCAATGTGCAAAAGGATTTTTCAGAGCAAATGATAGATTTTGACTTAAGACCCGGGCTACACAAAATTTTCCTCTCGACAAAGAATGCAAAATTACCCACTACTGTCATTACATTCAAGAGTCTACAAATAGTACCAGCACATTCAGTCCCAAATTAGGAAGCAATAAATAAACGAAGGAGGAGCTGTTACTCCTCCTTCGACTTCGATTGAACTCTTGAACTGAATGGGTGACTACTTAAGCGTTGCGAAATACCTCAAATCCGCTTGCGACACGCCGTTGTTTTCAGCTCCTCTTTCATCGTCCGCACCGGTTTGAAG
>DTSE01000360.1:0-2111 GCA_012965515.1 Candidatus Melainabacteria bacterium
TCTTGCCTTCGCACATCTCAAAGTTGATGCAGCCTGCCCCTCTTGGGTCAAAGACGAAGCGTTAAAGGTCTTGCGAGAACAAAGGAAACGTGTGAAACCGTCGGAATCAGCGGAAGAACTTGCCGGCCATCTGGACATGATGATCAAGAAGCTTGAGGAGAATTAACGGATCTGTTCATGCAAACAAAAGAATTGAGAACTTTACTGGGCGCTGTTTGCATCGCTTTGTCATTTTCTCCGTGCACTGGTAAAGAGCAGAAGACTCGGATTACGGAGCAGCCGTGGTCTATTTCATTTAGCTCATCAAAATCGAAAGGCAATCTTATTTGGTGCGCCGTTGAGAATGGGCAACACATCTATTATGTGGATATAGCTCACAATCCGAATGGTGAACCGACTAAAGCAGCAGCCATAAACATCATAAACGGAAAAGGTTGGGGTCCCAAGATTCAATTCGATTGGGAAGCCACGAACGCCAAACCTACCTGCGAGCCGGAAATCAGAGTTCAATTTGAGAAAATTAGGGGATTCACTCGCTATTTCGAAACAGTGTCAAAAGGGGAATACTCATCGATTCAGCTCGGCGCGAACGCGAAGCGAATTACCTACACCCTCGCCGAAAAGAAGTCATACTTCCCGATGAGAATTTCAATTGTAGGTCGCGGAGACGCACCGGCCGGTACACATATTAAGATTTCAAATCTAAAAGTCGGGGGAATTCGGCCAGGCAAGACACTACCGTGGATGATTGGAGCACACGATCCGATCCTCTCCAAACGCTGCGGTATTTGGGATGATTCATGGCAGAAGGAAATAGATCATCAAAGATGAATCCAGACCAGTTCAATCGAACTTCTTGCTCTCTTCTATCAGGCTCTGAATCCTACTTTCCATCATTTTCCTCCGATCAGAAGGCATTATGTTCCCGTGCATGATCTGGTGGAGCACCGAAAGTTTTTCATACGTGAAGTCGCTAGGAAATCTCTCGTAAAAATCAAGAGCCTTTAAGAAATGGGTTTCTGCAATGTCAGAACCTTCTGTCAGGTGAACGTTCATTCCGAATGAAGCGAAGAGTTTTGCCAATCGCAGTGAATCACCCGCACCCTGCACTTCCGTATCAATCGCTTGACTCAAATGCATCTGAGCATCGGCATATTCTTTCAACCGACTACAAGCATGTGAAAGATCCAGAAGGAGTTCCGACTTGTACCATCCCAACTCCTCCTTGATGCCTTCCAAAACATCTAGCGCTTCGGAAAACTCTTCCTTGGCCAGTAAATAGTTCCCTTGCGACATTGCAACATAACCGGAACATTGCGCAATTCGTGCACTCAAATAGCGGTCCGTAGCGCTGCAAGCATCGACAAGCTCACCCAATTTGCTAAGTTCGGCGTTCAAGAGCAGTTTTTCGTCATCTGAAGTCGATCCGTACCAACCAACTACTCGAATGTGCCCAATAAGAGACTCCATCGTAAATTGAAGGTTGCGACTGGAACTAGTTACCCTAATAGCTTCCGCAAAGACCTTCTTCGTATCGAACCAAATTTTCTTAGGAACATACGGTTTATGACGAGTTACATTAAGACATGCCTTAGCCAGAAGAATCTGATCTGGCATTTTGCAATCTGAGTCCGCGCCATCACCCAAAAGTCTAATTACTTCCGATGCTTCTTCGAACTTTCGAAACAGTATTAGACTGAATGCCTTTTGAGAAAGCAGTTCAGTTCCATCTTCCTGAGTCTCTGATTGGGAATTCGAAGAATCATCTTCGCTGCTTCTTCCCCGAGAAATTCCAGAGTGGTATTCATATGCTCGTAAGAGAGGGCCGTCAATGCGCCGATCGCTTTGACCATCGATTTCATTGCGACCAGTTGCCAATAGCAGTCGAGCAATGGACAATGGCAAGCTGTCAAAGATAGCCGTAGTAAACATGGTCTTTCTGGTTCAATCAGTCGAAATACATACAAGCCCGCCAAGTCAACTGCGTTGCAACGGTAGGGCCTTCAGACATTATATGCCGCAACACCAATAGAAATTGACCAGCGCATTTGCATTTACGAACCTGGGGCTCGCTTCTTTTCAAAAGGTACGACATTAGAATGTCCACTTTT
>DTSE01000360.1:2121-2467 GCA_012965515.1 Candidatus Melainabacteria bacterium
AAGAATGCATTCTGTGCCATTTCTTTAGCTTCTCTTTCAGCGTTCTTGGCAGAGTGTGCATAAACCGTAAGTGTCGTCTTAATGTCCTTGTGGTTCATTGCTCCTTGAATTAATGCCGCATTGGCACCAGTGTTTGCCATCAACGTTGCCATGCTTCTGCGGAGGTCATGTACTCTGAAGTTCTTGAAGCCGGCACGTCTGACGATGCGAGCCCATGCTCTTTTAGGATCTACCATGTGACCGCTTGCGCCACTACCTGGGAATACGTATGCGCCGGTCGTGCACTTTTTCCGTTCCTTGAGGATTTGAATATCAGCACTCGTCAATGCTACTAAGTATGGATCTC
>DTSE01000361.1:0-9371 GCA_012965515.1 Candidatus Melainabacteria bacterium
TAATTTCCCCTTTTTTGACCTTGGCTTTGTGTGCCTCAAAAACTAAAAAGCCTGTGACATGCCTCATTTCGCAACAAATTTGCCCGAATACTTGATAGGATTACTTGATATATTGACCATCACAGATCAATACGTATCTACGTCCTGTTGATAAGGGGGTATTCCATGGTCGAGTCGACTGTGATCAAGAGCGGTCTGGACGGCGTCGTTGTGGCCGAAACAGGCATATCTGAAGTCGAAGGGCAGCGCGGACGGCTGATTATCAAGGGTTTTGACGCCGAGGACTTGGGTTTCTCGCATACCTTTGAAGAGACCTGCGCCCTTCTTTGGTCCTCAAAAGAGGATGGAGCTGAGCTGAGCAAACAGTTCGGACTGGCTCGCGTGGAAGCTTATGAGATGAGCAAAGACATTCTGCCTTCGCTTTTGCGCGAACATCCAATGGATTCTCTGCTCACCGCGACCAGCCTTTTGACCAGCGGCACACAGGTCGACAGCAAAGAATATGCTCGTATAACTGCTGCCATCGGTGTTTTTGCTGCCAACTTCTCGCGCATGAGCCGTAAGCTGAAGCCCATTGCTCCGGATCCTAAGCTGAGTCATGCAGCCGATTACCTGCGAATGATTACGGATGAAACTCCGTCGAAAGCTGAAATCGCCGGCATGGACACTTATCTGACCACCGTTTCCGACCACGGCATGAATGCTTCGACTTTCACCGCCAGAGTGGTCGCATCCACTGAATCCGATAACGTGAGCTGCATCGTCGCTGCTATTGGCGCCCTCAAGGGACCGTTGCACGGCGGAGCGCCAGGACCTGTTTTGGATATGCTCAACGAAATCGGCAGTCCGGAGAACGCAGAGAAGTGGATTACCACGCAGCTTGACGGTCGCAAGCGCATTATGGGCATGGGTCATCGCATTTACACGGTACGCGATCCGCGTGCTGCAATCTTTGAGCAAGCGATCAGAAAGCTCGAAGATGCTGGATTGAAGGCTTCACGCCTGACTTTGGCAAGAGCTGTTGAGAGCACTGCAGAGCGCTTGTTGGCTGAGCGTCATCCGGAAAAGCCGCTCAAGGCGAATGTTGAATTTTATACCGCGGTATTGCTTGATTCGCTGAAGCTGCCGAGTAACATCTTCTCGTCTACCTTTGCAGTCGGCCGAGCTGCCGGATGGTTCGCTCACATTGCCGAACAGCGAGCGTTAGGACGCTTGATTCGTCCGGCATCCAAGTACACCGGTGCATACCCCAGATAGAAATTCTGCAGCATGCAAGAGACTAATCCAAAAGATTTGCCCGATCCTGAAGACAAGCTTCTGACAGGCAGTCAAGCTGCGGAGTTCCTAGGCGTTAAGTCGGCGACTCTGTACGCGTATGCCAGTCGCGGCATGATTGAAAGTCAGCCGGCAAAAAACGCCAGAGAAAGAACCTATCGCTTGAGCGATTTGATTCGCCTCCGGCAATCTTCGCGCGGTTTCAAATCGCCGAAGGATCAGGAGCCTGCGGTTTGGACCGGCCCCGTAATCAAATCAGCGATTACTGAGATTCGCGAAGACGGGCACTATTATCGCGGTCAAAGCGCGCTCGAATTGGCACGTACGGATAAACCGTTCGAGTCGGTTGTTGATCTTTTGTGGGAAACAGGGGCGACCAACACCAATCAATGGAAACGTATGAAGCCGCTTCAGCTGCCGAAGGAGCTGCGTTCTCTTGCTTCGAAAGATGCGGACTTCTTGGATTTGTTGAAATTGATGCTAGTGAGCGCGGAAATGAGCGATCCCGTTTCGCGCAAACTTCTGGCGACGGATATTTTCGAGACGGCGCGCCGTTTAATTGTCACTATGTCAATGAATCTTGGACTGCCGACCAAGCGTGATAAGTACATGCCTGACGGTCCATTTCCTATTGCGCAAACACTTCTGCATTCGTTGACAGGAAACAAGTCGAGAGAAAAGGCGCAAGCGATCAATTCAGCACTTGTGCTGTGTGCAGATCATGAACTGAATGCATCTGCGCTGGCTGCGCGCATCGCGGCTTCCTGTGATGCTTCGCTCTACTCGTGCGTCGAATCTGCTCTCGGCGCATTCAGCGGCAGCTTGCATGGCTCTGCTAGCCGCAGAGCCGAAGACATTGTCACGACTTCGCTAAAGTTCAAAGCTGTTGCTGCGTGGTTGAAGGACTATCTGCGCCAGTTTGAAACAATTCCTGGTTTTGGAACGGACCTCTATTCGCAGGGCGATCCGCGAGCGAAACATTTGATCTCTTGTGCGCAACAAGTTTCCAGCAAAAATACTCATTTGAAACGACTTCTAGAGATCGTTGAATGCGTGCGCGATCAATTGGGCTTGGAACCAAATCTTGATGTTGGTCTAGCAGCGATCTCATACGCACTCGCGCTTCCCGCCGGTGCCGGATCGACAATTTTCGCTGTGAGCCGCTCGTCAGGCTGGATTGCGCATGCCATTGAACAGCGTATGTACGGCGGCGTTATTCGACCGCGTGCTCGATATATTGGAAAAAGCTAGATCCAATCTAACTATCTTTCTATTCACCTAGCGAAGAATAGTCTTTGAAAAAGACTAGCGGTAGATGAGCTTTCTCATCCACTATAGGTTTGCTCGAGAATCCCATGCACCACATCGCCAGATACAAGCCGCCGTTGTGCTTTATTACGATGGTGCCCGGCTCCGCGCTGGCCGGGTTGAGTTTTACATTGTTCAAACTCAAGGGGAATGAAGCCGATAGATACGGATCGTTTTCAATGATTATCTTGCAGAACTCAGAAGGTGGTGTTCCAGCATTGATGAGTTCTTGGCGCAATTCTTTGGAAACCATACTGGAATCATTGTATGGATTGAGTGGTGGAAGCGCCGGAGTTACAGGGTTTTCGCCGCGCTGACTAGTAAACTTCTTCATTTCCGAAACAGAATTTGGAAAGCGCTTTACCTTCAGCCGGAACGCGTCAACATGATCAAAGACTTGCTTCGCGATACCTGCTGTTTTTTGATCGCACTTAAGTGCCGTAACCTGAAGGTCCAAAATCAGTTGGCGAAGTTGTTGCTTGGATGGCTTGATTTGCCTGGTTGTCGGCTGTGACGGCATGGTCTGCGCATCTGCCCTTGCGCAATTGAAGTATGAAGTTATTGCTAAAACAGTGACAAAATACTTGCTGATTAAATGAACCGTTCTTGCAGTCATGGATTTTTTGCCAACAAAACGCCGTGCCACTAAATATAGTGCACACGGCGACTTGAATTCTATAATTTTTTCTAGTGACTGCGAGCGTCCGATGTCAGTGCATCGTCATTGAGCTCGTCGAGCCATGACTGCGGCACTTCGACGGAACCTTTGCCTTCCAAAATGGCCGACTCTTTGAGGTCCCAGAGATGGTCGAAAACCCCGTCTGCAGAGACTTTCTGCCCGCGACGCGCAGCGTAGAGAACATTCAATCTTTCTTTCAATCTGTCTGTGCCAACTGTAACTAGTTGCGCAGAACCTTTATGGGAATTCTTGCCCATAGCTCCACTCCTCAAAGGACTTGTGATTCTTATATTCCCGACCTCAAAGAAATTACACGCCGTCAAAAATGTCAAGAGGTGGGCTTTTCAGGATTTTATCTGCACAGAGAATAGTCTGCACAATTCAACATTCCAACGTGTTTACCGACTGTCTTATGGTGTGAAGGTTCCTTCGACTTTTACGAACGAGGTGGCTTTCTTATGGGCAGTTTGGCAGACACACTCTTCGAAAAACCTCTATTTCAGCCAGATCCCTGCAGCCGACAAAAAGAGGAAACTACACTCAATCAATTCTTAGCCGACGAAATCGCCAGTAAACGCTTTGATGTGCAGCATCTGCCAGACAGGAAAAAATGGGTTCCCACCTACATGAAAGACAACCCTCTTCTGCCTGGTATGGACAACTTCGACATTGTCGATCATGAGAAGCAGCGCTGGTCGTCAATATTTGAGTGTACGAAGTGGGCAGGGGGAGTTTACGCCGCTTACAAGTGGGCTCCGCAATTCATGCCCAAAGAGATTCCTCCTTCAGCGCTTATTGCATGGAAGAAAAGGACTGGAGAGGAGCATATCGTTTTTGGCAGTAAGTCTCATTCCGAGCTGTTGAAGGAGTTGAAGCTGAAATACATTGCCACGTGCGTGGGTAGCATGGCCGTAGGCTGGACCGCCAACCATGCTTTGGACCGGCTTTTGTTTCCCAAGGATCAGTATCTGGAGGGCACGTTGCTTGGTGATGCTGCCGGTATCTGGCTTGCAATCGCCGTGCCGGGGTGGAGAAACAAGGCAATGCTTGTCGCCGGTTCGCACCTGGCCGGTAAAACTGTCGACCATTGGCAACAGCCAAAATACCCGACTCGTCCGTAGACAATTTCCCTCGTGCGATCGCAAGAACATGAAGTCTTAAAGAAAAACGAACAGACCTGCATTTCGCAAAGTCTGTTCATAATTCTGTCGTCAAACCACCAAAATGGGCGATTTGGTTGTCAGGTGTTTATCAATTAGGAGCGGCGCTTGCGTGCGGCTTCTGCTTTGCGCTTTCTCTTCACGCTCGGCTTTTCGTAGCGTTCGCGGCGCTTGATTTCAGAAAGAATGCCTGCTTTCTGAATTTTCTTCTTGAAGCGTTTAAGCGCCTGTTCGATGCTCTCGCCTTCTGCAACTCTAACCTCGGACAAGGGATATCCCCTCCTTCTTAATACGATTTTGGACAACAAAAATTTTGCAGTTGGGGGATCTTATCACTAAGAGGCGGATCCAACCAAGATCAATGTTGCAAGGGAAACAAAAAGGGAGCCGCATGCGACCCCCTTTTGACACTTGTGTTTGCTCTTAGTGTGATTCAGCAGCATGCGCGGCTGTCGCTTGAGAGATGAGCTCTTGCGACAGTTGAGGCGGCACTTGAGACAAATGCGAGAACTTCCAGATGTAATAACCGAGACCCTGAGTCAAAGTACGCAGTTCGATGATGTAATCCCAGAGCTCGCCACGCGGAATGTTGGCGGTGACTTCGTCCCAGCCTTGACGGTCAGGATTGGGTCCGTATCCGAGAATTTGACCGCGTAAGCCGGTCACCTGTGAAAGTACACCCGATGTGTATTGGCTTGGAATGTGGATTTTCACTTCGGCAATCGGCTCGAGGATAAAGGGATGTGCTTTGGCCAAGCCATCGCGCATCGCCAGAATGCCTGCCATACGGAAGGACATTTCATCGGAGTCTACATCGTGGAATGAACCGTCGAACAAGTTGACGGAAACATCGACCAGTGGGAAGTTGGCTAGAGTGCCGCGAGCAAGCGCTTCTTGCACGCCTTTTTCGCAGCCCGGAACATATTGTCTGGGTACGGAACCGCCCACAATCGACTCGGAGAACTTGTTGCCGGCGCCTCTTTCGAGAGGTTCGATGCGCAGGTAGACTTCGCCGAACTGTCCGCGACCGCCGGTTTGTTTCTTGTGGCGTCCGTGTCCTTCGACTTTCGCTTGAATCGATTCTTTGTAAGAGATCTTCGGCTTGTGCGTATCGAGC
The DNA here is from genome assembly GCA_012965515.1 of Candidatus Melainabacteria bacterium. GTDB lineage: Bacteria > Cyanobacteriota > Vampirovibrionia > Obscuribacterales > Obscuribacteraceae > QKMZ01. Next base: position 5,540 of record DTSE01000361.1, read on the forward strand.
TCGATGTGATATTTGCGCTCCAATCGCTGTCTGGAAAGAGTCAGGTGCACTTCTCCCTGTCCGTACAAGCAGTATTCATGCGTATCCGGGTCACGGTCGACTTTGAGAATCGGATCTTCTTCGGTCAATTTGCCGAGCAAAGTGGAGAGCTTCGCTTCGTCGTTGCGATTTTTTGGAGCAATCGCCAGAGAGTAGAGAGGAGGTGCTTCTGGTGGTGACGGCATTTGCGTTGTTTCTTTTTCAGTGACAAGAGTGTCGCCTGTGCGGGGCGTTTCCAATCTTGCCAGAGCAACAATCGAGCCTGGTCCAGCCGATGGCATTGTCTCTTGTTTCTTGCCCAACAACCAATACAAACCGCCAACACGCTCCTTGGAGCCGCCTTTGTTGATGTCTACCAGCTGCGAATCGCCGGTGATGGTGCCGGAGAAGACGCGAGTGAGGGAAAGTTTGCCCGACTGCGGGTGAATGTAAGTGCGGATCACTTGTGAGATGACTGGACCATCATCTTTCACTGTGATTACCTTGCCGTCTTTGTCCTTGTACTCGCGCTCTGCAGGCGACGGGCAAAGAGAAATGATGGCGTCGAGCAGTGAGAAGACTCCAGCATCTGTTTGCGCGGAGCCGACTAGAATCGGCACAAACGTACCGGCTTTGACGCCGGCTTTGAGATCCTTTTCCAGCAAATCGATGGGCGGATCGTTGCCTTCCAACACCATTTCCAACAATGCATCATCCGTGTCGGCGAGCGATTCGATTAGTTTTTCTCTTGCCGCTTCCAAATCGTCTTTTAGATCGGCTGGAACATCAGTGTGTTCTGGTTTGCCTTGAGCACCATACTTGAATGCTTCTTTCTTGAGCACATCTACATAACCTGTCAAAGAACCGCTGATGATTGGATAATGCAACGGTGCCAGCGGACGTGGTGTCTTACTGCCTGGCATGTTTTTCAAAACGGAAAGTGTGTCTGCAAAGTTGAGATCAGGCTTGTCCAGCTTGTTTACGAAGACCAATCGAGCGACTCCGATTTCCTCAGAGAAGCGCAGCAAACTGTCCATCTGAATTAAACGGCCCGGATCGGGCTCGACTACGAATACCGCAATGTCACAGCCCATCATCGCAATCTTCGCTTCTTCTTGGAAGTCGATGAAGCCCGGGCAATCGAGAATGTTGAATAGAGTGTCCTGGTACGTAGTGCGTCCCATTGATACCTGGGTGGAAATTTGACGGCTGACGGATTCCGGCTCGTAGTCGGTGGTCATCGTGCCTTCGTTTATCTTTCCGCGCCTTGAGATTGCGCCTGTAAGGTGAAGGATGGCTTCCACGAGGCTTGTTTTGCCGCTTCGGTTCAATCCGACCACGGCTACGTTGCGAATCTTGGCGACACTTGTCACTGCTCTTCTCCTTTGTTGGCAAGAGGGCTTGACTATATATATGGTTATTATCGTAAAGACTAACGAATCAGCTAGTCCTACTTCAAGGGTACCCCGACGAATTAATCTGCCTGACTCTTGCAAAGCCTCTTGATCAGCGGTTTTGGCGAATTGCATGTCTGGAAACCGGTGCTCTGTCTGGTCCTCTAATGTGACTGCCCAACTAATGTCACAAACCACTGCTAATCTGTCTGCACAAAGGCGAAATCCCTTACCTTCTCTCTCCTCCTCCCCCCGCAAGCGAATGCACCAAACGCCAATCGGCGAGCGCATTGTGCATCGCGTTTCTAACTCAAAGGAATTCAAACAATGGCAGAAATGAATGTTTGGCAGAAACTTGATAAAGCAGAGCAGTCTCTCAAAACCGGCGACTACAACGGTCTCAAAGAAGCCGCAGTCATTTCTGGTGAAGGCCAACACACATTCATGGCTACTCTTGCCGATCGCATGAAGGGCTCGCAGCTGAGCTTGCCGGATCTGCAAATTGTTGACCTCGACAAAGACGGCAGTCCTGAGAAGATCTCCGCTAAAGGTCTGACTATTCAAAAGGATGGACAGAAGCTGTCGGTGGAGACCAGCTCGATTACCACGCGCATCAGTGAAAAGATCTCGAGCGGTTGGCAGTCAGTCAAAGACACCCTCAGCGACGCAGTCGGCACCACTAAAGTGGGAGATGCACTAAACCGCGCCAATACTACCGACAGCGAACTGAACCGTCGCTGGGAGCGCCAAATGAAACAAGCCGGCATGTAAAACATACCGGCCTTCTCAAGTCTTGTTGTCGTGTGCTTTTGCGACCTATCTCATTGTGTCGGCGTATGAGCCGCTTGATTGCGAGAACGGTGTCAGGTCATCGGAGCCTTTGAGTCCGAGGGTATTGCCGAAGAAGAGTTTGGCGAGTTTTTTGCTGTTGCTTACGAAAGCAGGAAATTGAACGCTGTAGTTCCTCTTGGTAAAGACGATGAACGGAGTCTTGTCGGGCAGGAAGTAGGTGAAACCGGCATTGACGGTTTTGGTACCGGGGAGGTTAGCCAGGTCGGCGCCGCAGGACAAGGCAACAACTGCCGAAAAGAAGAAAATAGGACCAAAAAATGCATGCACCCACATCGCTTCTTTGGTTTTGACAAGCGAATTTTCTTTAGGTGGGAAAACGCAAATCCAGGGTGAGACCAGAGTAAAGGGCAGAAAACCTTGCCAATACCACATTTTTCCCTTGATGAACGCCATGTAGGCCTTATGGATGTAAACACACCCCATAACCATCAAGAGGATGCCGATGAGCATGTTTATTTGATCTTGACTCATTTAGTAAGCCCCGTACCGGACTGGTAAACCTCTGCCTGCAATATGCCAGCATCTCTAGTTTACTACGTCTTGGATGCTACAGAGGAAGACGTATCAAAGGGGCTAAAAGCTGAAACAGCCGGATTTAGCGGACTTGCAGAACAGCAAGGAGAGGCGCCGTTTTCGCCCTTCTCTTAAGCGGCTGTTACAGCGCAGCGTGCCGTCTGTAGCAGCTTTCCGCGCTTCGGATACAATAGCTTTCCCATATCGGAGACTTTTCACATGCCATCCAGATTAAAGCGCAATCAGTCGTGCGGGCAATTGGGCATAGGCGACGTCGATCGCGAAGTTACTGTTGCTGGTTGGGTGCATGTGCGGCGCGATCTAGGCGGTCTCATCTTCATTGAGCTGAGAGACCAAACCGGTCGCGTTCAGCTGGCTGCCGACCCCAATCGCAATAAGGAAGTACACGCCGAACTGAGCACACTCAAGAATGAGTATGTCCTGATTGCCAAAGGAAAAGTGACGGCGCGACCTGCCGGCAGTGAAAACCGCGAAACGCCCACAGGGCTGGTAGAAATCTACCCTGATGCGGTGGAAATATTGAACACCGCCAAGCCCTTGCCATTTCAGCTCGATCAAGGCGATGCCGTAAACGAAGAACTGCGCTTGAAATACAGGTTTCTCGATCTTAGAAGATCGGAGATGAACAATAACTTGAGGCTTAGACATCGAGTCACACAGGCAATTCGCCGCGCTTTGGACAACAGCGGCTTCATTGAAGTGGAAACACCGATTCTCACAAAAGCCACTCCTGAAGGGGCTAGAGACTTCTTGGTGCCGAGTCGTTTGAATCCCGGCAATTTCTACGCGCTGCCTCAGTCTCCGCAGCTGTTCAAGCAAACCCTGATGATTAGCGGCATTGATCGCTATTATCAAGTTGCTCGCTGCTTTAGAGATGAGGATTTGAGAGCCGACAGACAGCCCGAATTCACGCAAATTGATATCGAGCTTTCATTTACCGATGAAGAAGAGGTTCAAAACGTTACTGAAAAGCTGCTTACGGCAGGCTTTTCCGAAGCCGGCATCGAGCTGAAGCCCCCATTCAAACGCTTGCC
>DTSE01000361.1:9432-18771 GCA_012965515.1 Candidatus Melainabacteria bacterium
GCGCTTCGAAATGGAAATTAAGGACATGACTGAAGTTGCTAAATCCTGCAATTTCAAAGTCTTCAGAGATAACGCAGATCAAGGCGGCGTGCTGAAAGGCCTATGCTTGAAGGGGGCTGCCGAAAAAGATCCGGTTTCAAGAAAAACGCTTGATCTCTGGACGGAAGTCGCCAAGAAAGATGGCGCAAAGGGGCTTGCCTGGGTAATCTTCGGCAAAGATGGCATTCGCTCTTCGGGCATCGATAAGCACCTCAGTGCTGAAGAGATGGACAAGTTGAAGTCGCTTTCCGGCGCAGAAACAGGCGATGTGCTTTTGCTTGTTTCCGACAAGTTTGCCGTTACAGTAAATGTATTGGGTCGCCTGCGTCTCAAGATTGCTGAGGAGCGTGGGTTGATCGATGAGAGCCGTCATGAGCTTCTCTGGGTGGTTGACTTCCCTCTCTTTGAATATGATGAGAAAGAAGGACGCATGATGGCTGTTCATCACCCGTTTACGTCTCCAAATCTCGATGACGCTCAGTATCTGGAATCGGATCCTGGCAGAATCCGCGCACGCGCTTACGACATCGTTTACAACGGCGTCGAAATAGGCGGCGGTTCCATTCGTATCCACGATCAAGAACTGCAAAGCCGCGCATTTCAAGCAATTGGGATTGATCGCGATCAGGCTCGCGATAAGTTCGGCTTCTTGCTCGATGCTCTTGAATCAGGCGCTCCGCCGCATGGCGGGCTGGCTTTGGGGCTCGATCGTATCGTTATGCTTCTGGCCGGTTGCAAATCAATTCGCGACGTAATTGCCTTTCCGAAGACGCAATCCGGGGCTTGTTTGATGACGCAGGCACCATCGGCGGCATCAGATGAACAGCTGAAAGAAATTCATATTGTCACCAATCCTCCTCAGAAAGAACCTGCCAAAGAGGGCCAGGTCGCCTCGGCTGTCCAGTAAAAGAGCCAAGGGTAAACCCTGAGGTGGCGCCCGGCGTGCCATGCTAGAATGCGATTGAGTCCCATAGGTGGTGGGTCTGGTCGGTTTTTGAACCCGTTGTTTATCTGTCCTGAAGGCGTTTGAATACGGACATGATCGCGAGAACTGAGAGCAAAACAACTCAGAAAAGCAAATCATTGCCGTTGATGAGGACGGCAATCTTTGTGTCGGCAATTCTGGCTTTGCAACTTTCATTGTCTTCTTGCGGTGTTAAGTTGAAGACATCGACCGAATATCTAGTGTCGGGCAATGAGTATTTCAAAATCGGCGATTATCGACTCGCTGAGCAGGAGTATCGCGAAGCTCTGAAGCAAGATCCCAAAAGCGCTACAGCGAAAAACAATCTAGGAGTAATTCTGAATGAGCTGGGTCGTTATGACGAAGCCATCGCCATCTTGCAAGAAGCAGTAAATGCCGATCCGAAGAATTCCATTGCAAGATATGTGCTGGCCATGGCTCTTACGCATAAGGGCGATTTTGACGGGGCGATGGAGCAAGCGAGAGAAGCGACCGGATTGGACCCCAAGGAGCCTCAGGCCTATAAGGCTTTGGGTGATGCAGCGGTTGGAAAAGGCGACGTGAAGACAGCGGTGGAAGCCTATCGCTCTGCAACTATTGTTGATCCGACCAATGACGCAAATCACCATCGCTTAGCCGAAGTGCTTGGTCAGGCCGAAGACCTCGAAGGTCAGATTTTGGAAGAGAATAAGTCATTGGAGCTAAATCCTGGCAACCAAGATGCCCGCATTGGTCTGGCTCTTGCATTTAAGAAGAAGGGCGAAGCTGATGACGCAGTTGCTCAGTTGAAAAAAGTGTTGGAAGCCGATCCTGACAACGAGACTGCCAAGAAATATTTGAAGGAATTTGATAATTCTCCGCCGTCTGCAAGCTATACGAGATAGACGCATTTCCGTTTGGAGAAATTGTTCGATTTGAATTGAACTTTTTCTTTGCGGCGAACGTATTACTAAATAACCAGCCAAAAACGATTTCCAAGATAAGGAGGTCAACATGTTCGCGCGTATTTTCTCGGGCGGTCTCATCGGTGTCGACGCCTATCGAATCGAAGTAGAGGTGGATTGCAGCGGCGGCATTGGACAAATCCAAATTGTCGGGCTACCGGATGCTTCGGTAAAAGAATCACAGGAAAGAGTAAGAGCCGCAATCAAGTCATGTTCATTTCTTATGCCGCCCGGAAAAAAATGGGTGGTGAATATGGCGCCTGCAGATACAAGAAAAGAAGGACCTTTATATGATCTTCCGATTGCCGTCGGTATTCTTGCCTCAACGGGAATGATCAATAAGCAGCACCTGTCTCGCTTCTGGCTCGTCGGGGAGTTGGGATTAGATGGGTCTGTTCGACCGGTCACAGGCATTTTGCCGATTGCGATTGCTGCAAAACAGCAAGGTGCTGATGCAATTGTGGTTCCCGATGCAAATGCGGAAGAGGCTTCTCTTGTCGAAGGACTAAACGTGTTTGCCGTCAGTCATTTGTTGCAAGCATGCCTGCTTATGAACGAACCTGAAAGTCTTACGCCTTATCAATTGAATGCAAGGGCGAAGTTTGAAAAACATAGCCGACATCTCAAGCAAATCGCTGATTTGCGTGAAGTCAAAGGACAGTTGCAGGCCAAAAGAGCCCTGGAAATTGCCGCTGCCGGCAGGCACAACATTCTCATGGTTGGGCCGCCTGGATCGGGAAAGTCTATGCTCGCTCAGCGTCTGCCCGGAATCATGCCGCCTTTGTCTTTTGAAGAAGCGCTTGAATTAACGAAGTTATACAGCGTTGCCGGCTTGGTGGCCGATCGTTCTTCACTAGTTCATGATCGACCATTTCGTGCGCCGCATCACACGGCTTCTGCAGTCGGTTTGATTGGCGGTGGTGCTAACCCAAAGCCAGGTGAGATTTCTTTGTCGCATAAAGGTGTCTTGTTTCTCGATGAGTTGACCGAGTTTCCACGACATCATTTGGAAACACTGCGTCAACCGCTTGAAACCGCCAACATCGTGATCAGTCGCGCACAACAGACGATTACTTATCCCGCATCGTTTTTGTTGGTTGCAGCTTGCAATCCGTGCCCGTGCGGATATAAAGGCGACAATGTGAAATTCTGCGTCTGTACTCCATCGCAAGCAGATCGATATTGGAATCGAATATCCGGACCACTTTTGGATCGTATAGATCTGCATGTTGAAGTCGGGCGTCTAAAGGAAGAAGAGCTGTCTAGCGTTCCTAACGGAACCTCTTCCGAGGAAATTCGAACAAGAGTTCTGCAAGCGGTCGGCAAGCAGAGAGAGCGGCTGGTCGGCGAACCTTTTCACTTCAATGGACAGATGACGCAAAAACAATTGACACGCCACTGTCGTATCGATGAGGAATGTCGCTTTCTCTTAGCCAGGGCAGTCAGTCAGATGGGCTTGTCCGCACGCGCGCACGATCGCATTCTGCGTATCTCTCGAACCATCGCCGATCTTGAACAGCAAGAACAGATCGCGCCGGTTCACATTGCTGAAGCAATACGGTTCAGATCACGAAACGAAGGTTTTAAAGGAGGTGTTTGATTATGCCAAAACAGAATGAACTGATCTTAGCCCTTTCTTTCTGAGAAGAAGTGCTTATGAAGCTGTTTTATTGACTTATCGGCGTCTTCATTGCTGACGACAAAACTCAGGTTGATATCCGATGCTCCACCGGAAATCATAATTACGTTGACATTGGTCAATGCACTGAAAACTTCTCCGGCGATGCCGCTTTTATCTCTGAATTGGCGTCCGACAACGGAAACAATGGAAACGTCCGTCATTATTCTTACATCGCCTAAGTCTTTCAATTCTCTGATGATCGCGTCCAATTCGTCTGTTCTATCCACTGTAAGTGAAACAGAAACCTCTGATGTCGCGATCAAATCAATGGAGGTGGAATGCCGATCAAAAATATCGAATACTTTTGACAAAAAGCCGTGCGCCATAAGCATCTTGAAAGAGCTTATAAACAGCGCCGTGATGCCTTTCTTCGCTGCTATTGCGCAGATTGGACGTGCGTTATCGTCAGCGCGATCGATTTCTTTGTCGGCTTTGATAATCGTACCTGGATTATCTGGACGCATTGTATTGAGAATGCGCACCGGAATTCCTTGCTCGATGGCCGGTTTGATTGTCAGGGGATGCAAAACCTTTGCGCCGAAATAGGCTAATTCAGCAGCTTCCTGGAAGCCGACCTCGCCTATGACTTCAGCCTCGGGTACAAGCCTCGGATCGGAAGTCATCATTCCGTCCACATCTGTCCATATTTGTATCTCATCGGCATTGAGAGCCGCACCGAATATGGCGGCACTGTAATCGGAGCCGCCGCGTCCCAAAGTAGTAGTGACGCCATTTTCTGTCGCGCCAATAAAGCCTTGTGTAATTACGATTTTTCCATCATTTGCAGGCTTTGCCATCTTCGCTTTAGCATTTTTGGCAATTTCATCACTCAATGGATTGGCACGGCCGAAAGTATTGTCTGTCGCCATGACTTCTCGGGCATCCACCCAAACACTCGGCGTACCCTGATGCTCAGCAATGGCCGCCACCACTTTGGACGAGAGAACTTCACCCATTCCGGAGATTGCGTCTATAGAGCGCTTCGATAACTCGCCGAGATAACTAACGCCCTTAAGAATTACTTCTAGCTCTTCAAAGTGAGGGGTAAGGCTGTCTTTAACCTTTTGAGCGTATGTAGCGTCTTTGCCCAAGGCTTGATCAATTGCATCGTCGTGTTTCTTCCGAATCGACTGCAATTCTGCCAGTGCACCCTTTAAATCGCGCGATACAGACTTGTCGCCTGCTGCGAGCAAAGAATTGGTAACACCGGACATGGCTGACAGCACTACCAGCGGTGCTGCGCCCTTATGCTTTGATTTGGCTTTGTTGACTATGGACAGCACGTCTTGCATGCGCTCGGCAGAGCCGACCGACGTGCCGCCGAACTTCATGACCAGCATTTGCTACTCCTGCCAGCGTGAATTGCGACAAGAGCTACTTTAATGGTTGCGCGGGCTGTATGTATTACCTGCGGTAAATCTCGTTACCTGCGGTAAATATCAGCGCCCAAACCACGGAACTTATCTTCCAGATTTTCGTAGCCGCGGTCCATGTGACGCAGTCCAGTAACTTCCGTTACACCCTCGGCACCCAACCCTGCGATTACGAGTGCTGCAGCAGCTCTCAAGTCGCTGGATTTGACTTCGGCACCGGTCAATTTCGGCACACCTTTGATCACCGCAGCGTTACCTGTCAGTGAAATGTCGGCGCCCATGCGTCTCAATTCGCCAACTTGCATGAAGCGATTTTCGTAAATCGTCTCCGTAATAATCGAGGTGCCTTCAGCAACTGCCAGAACCGACATAAGTGGTGCTTGCAGGTCTGTGGGGTATCCGGGATACGGCAGGGTGGTGCAATCTACTGGTTTGATCAGCTTGCCGGACTTAACTTTAATGATGTCCGGAGAGTAGATCGAGACTTCAGCACCCATCTCCTGCATCTTGCTGATGACTGAATAGAGGTGGTGTGGATTGCAGTTCTTAAGGACGATTTCACCGGTTGTCGCCATAACAGCAAACAAGAAAGTACCTGCTTCAAGGCGATCCGGAATAGTGTCAATCGTGGCGCCGTGCAAATCGGAGAGTTTTACACCGTCGATGACGATTTGATAGGTACCGGCTCCGGTAATCTTCGCGCCCATGGCATTGCAGAAATCTGCCAGGTTAGCGATTTCTGGATCTTGAGCGGCATTTTCGATAATGGTTTGACCTTCAGCCAGTACTGCTGCCAGCATGATGTTTTCGGTCGCACCATTGGACGGACGATCGAGATAGATTCTTTGTCCGACCAGTTTGTCCGTCTGCGCGTGAACATAACCATGTTCACACCAAATTTCTGCTCCAAGCGACTTCAGACCGCGCTCGTGCAAATCAATTCTTCTTTCGCCGATGGCGCAACCACCCGGAAGCGAAACTTTGGCTTGGTGGCAGCGAGCTACCAGAGGTCCGAGTACCACGAAGGAAGCTCTCAATTGGCTGACCAATTCATAAGGAGCTTCGTAGTCGGTGATATCGGTGGCGTCGATGATTACTTCATCTTTGCCGATAGTGACTTTTGCACCGAGAGTGCGAATGACGTCGGCCATCATGTGGACGTCGGTCAAATTAGGTACATTGCGCAAGACGGAAACACCAGGCGCTAAAAGGGCAGCGGCCATCATCTTGAGCACGGAGTTTTTCGCTCCGGAGACGGTTACTTCGCCGTTTAACGGCTTGCCACCACGAATGATGATGCGCTCTTCGGACTCTTGCGGACCTTGTTTGGTCGGAGGATCTACTCTGGAAATTTGTGGTGTCATTCTTTAATGTGCCGCTTCTAGGGAGTTGCCGGGATTCGGGATTCGTATTTTCAGTCTTTTGCGCTCTACTCCAAAGACGCAAAGGACCAGATCGATATGTACTGTGGGTGCCGAGATCCTGATGGATATTTGCGGGAGTTCCGTCGGTCTAATTTGTATCTTTTGCAAATATCTGTCGGTCACCAGTGCGCGATAATGCGCCTCTGTACTTACTTTACACTGCTTAGGTAAGCCGGATGTTAACCTAATGGCTAAATTGTATTTGGTATAAAAGTTCGTTAGGGTGTCGTTCTTTCCTGGTTCTTATCTGACTTCAAACGAGAAGAGCTAGTTCCCATCACGCTTTCTATGGATGTTAAACAGGTGTTAATTTATTTTGTCAAGCGGCTTTACGCAACTGCACTGTCGGTGTTTCGCCGGTCTCCAAGCGCTACCGCGTTCATGGTGACCATAATTTTTCTCTTGTCAGCCTGCTCAATGGGTGAGGAGGTCAAGCGAATTCAAGCTGTCAATGAGATGGAACGAGAGCGTGCCCAGTCTCAATCAACGGACTTGACGGGTGAGCAAGTCTTTATTCGCAGTTGTAACACTTGCCATCCTCGGGGCAGGCAAGGCGTCGGTCCGGCCCTTGATCAATTGAGTGAGCACTTTGCCTCAGACGAGATGCTGAAACGCTTTATACGCATGGGTAAAGGCGTAATGCCGGCCAATCCGAAAGAAACTCTCAACGATGTCGAGTTGGATAATTTGGTGAAATATTTGCGTGCTCTGCCGAAGCCATAAGCTTTCTGATTAGCCGGTCGGATTGACGAGCAGCTCCAGCACCCAGATGAGTGTGATGCAGAACAGCACCACAATAACGATGCGCGAAACCAGGTGTGGACCAGACATTATGATCGGTTCGATCGGGCAATATTTGACGAAGGAATTCGGTATCTTTTCTCGCTCTGCCAGATATAGGGAAGAAATGAGCATTGGCCAGACCCGTTTTCCGTCCTGGGTCAATTTATAGATGACGATCACCAGTTCGGGACTTATATAAAGCTGAACCACTTGATCCCAGTTGACCGTTTTTCTCTGCGGCCAGTAAGTGCCTCGGTATTTGATGCCGTGCCGGCTGAGCTGCAGGCTGGAAGGGCTTATATAAGGACGCAAGCCGACGAATATAGAAACCAGTGCGATGGTAATGAAGAAGCCTTCGACGTTGATCAGCATCTTCCAATTGCCGGTGTCATAGAGTTTGGACCAGCAGAATTTCGCCAAGCCAAGATATGCGGCAGCAAGAATCACACACATTGCCAATTCCGTAGGATCTCTATTTTCTACGTAATTGTCTTGCGAGTCTTCTAATGGTTCCGATTGTGGTGCATTCGACATGCCGGTATTAAGACCGATCTTGCAATTGCAATTTAGTAAGCCATGGCTAAAGAGTGAACAAGCTGACTTTGTTGACTAGTAAATTCTAGCAAGCGAATACGGGAAAAACCGGAATCCGACAATTTCCAACAGAAAATCAGGCTCCGAAAAGTTCCTCGCGCGCCTGCTTTGCCTTTTCTTTCAAAACTTTCGGGCTGGCTGTAGCGATTTGCTCGCTCAAGGGTGCCACCGCCCGATAAAACTCCTGATCGAACGCACGAGTGCGAATCACGACAGGCATTGGCACGGCGTAACCAAGGACCAGCGCCTGTTGCTTAGGATCCATTTGTGAAAGTACGGTCCGCAAAGTTTGACTCCCTGACACACCGGTGAAAACAGCATCGATATCCTTATCGTCGTTAAGCAGGGCTGTAACGCGCGTTCCGATCTGGCTCAATATCTCCGGATCGATGCCTGAAGGACGCTGATCGACAATTAGCAAGGTAACTGAATACTTCCGCATCTCACGGGCGATAATACCGAATATGGTTTGCTTGGCGACAGCCGGTGCCAAAAACTTATGCGCTTCCTCAATGACGATCATCAGCTTGCGCGGAGCTTCCACATGTTCCGGATCGGCCTGGTGGATTTCCGAACGACGAACGTATTCCTGGTGAATTCTCCGCGTGATGATATTGGTGGCAAGCATGTATGAAAGCAGGTTGTTTTGCCGGCCGAATTCCAGCACGACATGCTTACCGGCTTGAATATACGACAAGATTTCATCAATATAATTGTGAGCAACTCGCGGCTTTAGATAGGGCGTCTTTTGCACCACTGTGTTTAATCGGCGTTGCAACGTTTTCAACGCGGTCGGGTGTCCCTTGTGGAACTGGCAGAACTCTTCGATCTCTTCGCCCGACATATCTAGCAAGGTAGCAATCCAGTCGGCGCCCATTTTTTCGCGCGCAATATAAGCGTTTTCCACTGTCGCTTCAGACAGTGCCAACTCTACTTTGAGCAAATCCAAATCTTCGATTTCAATCTGGTTATAGCCGATATAAAGCTCGTGAACGTCAGGCAAGCCGCGAGCTCTCGAAGACTCTTTGTCGAGGCTGAAAACAACCACATCACCGCCGAAGAGTTGTTTTAAGCCTTTTACTCTGGGAGCTGACTTGCTCTCGGACATTGCCTGCCAGCCGTATTCGTTGTGCATGTCGAAAACCAGCACAGAAGCGATGTCTTTGCTGATTACGCCACAGAGAAAAATGCGCGTCAGAAACGATTTACCAGTGCCGGACTTGCCAAAAATTCCATTCGAGCGTTCGATAAAACGATCGAGGTTGACGCAAATGGGTGTCTCCATATTGAGCGGTTTGCCGACATTGAAATAGGAGTTGTTGCGGTCGTTTTCGTCTTCCTCACCAAAAACCAGGGCGAAGTCGTTTTGGGTCGCTTCGTAAACCGGAGAGAAATGGCTGGGGATCGTTTTGACCGGCCTAAGACCGGACTCACCCAATTCTGCTTCGATGGAATTGTCTGATTCCAGCATCAGCATCGGCTGAACTTTGACAGTTCCAAATGTAGAAAAGCCTGAGAGAACCTCTAGGATAAACTC
>DTSE01000361.1:18781-26470 GCA_012965515.1 Candidatus Melainabacteria bacterium
TAGGATTGGCTAACAACCCCTACTCATCATTGCCCGGAGGGCTGGAGAGAATATTTGGGTTGGAGGTTGCCAGCGAAACATCAGTGAGCATGCTGAAAAAACGTGTTCGCTTACCTTCCACCACGACAAAGCGACCGACGCGCAAATCTTCAACGGACTGACTTTTGTCCAGCCGCATTTCAAGCCCTGTTGAAAGAGAGCCTTGCGTAATGATGCCCAAATAGTTCGATCGTTTTGCCATCCTTACAGTTTAGTCTGTAAGTTGGCTATACGGTAAAACCTAAGGCCTTGGCGAAAGCTTTTACTGCTGCATCCTTGGCGGTGGCTTCGAATGTTTCTTTGTTCAGGATTTCGCTCTCTTCGTTTCCGCGATATTCCGACAAAGTGTAAACCAGAGGCTCGTGCAGACTTCTTTCCAGCCTGTAGAGGTTGCCGTTCTCTCCTGTTGCACCGACCAGTCCCCAGACGCCGTCCAAGGACTTCAAAATGTCATCGACCGTGTGCGGCCACTGTGGTCTCATCAACACGCCCATTGCTTTTTCTCCTCAAAAATCAGACTTCTGTACTTCTGACTGTACTTTTGACCGGATATAGATGAACGAAAGTCCATTGCTTTTACCGGGGGTTCTCTCTGGCCACCCCAGCCATGTTCGTAAATGCAATGGCTGCTTATGCTTGAGGCAATTGAAAAATCTGTCCGGAGAGGGACTTGAACCCTCACGGTTGCCCACACGCCCCTCAAACGTGCGCGTCTACCAATTCCGCCACCCGGACTTGAGGTTTGATTTTAGCCCATTTCTAGTTGGACTTGCTTCAACGTGACAATTCTTTGACTAAGCGCTCGGGCTGTCAATAGTCACGGGTTTTTAAAGGCTCACAGGTGTTTACGCTTGCGCCTTGGCGCGGGGAACCTTATGCTAAAAGAAGCGTCTTTCTAGATCTGTTTCTGCCTATTGAGTGTGCCAAAAGTGGCATTAGAAGAGGGTTTTACCAGGGGCGTTGCAGGAAGCGTTGCCTGAGTAATCGTTATAAACCGGCAATATATGCGGTTCTAGCGTCGTTGGATACCGTCAAGGCAACAAAAATTTTATCTTCGAAGCAAATAAAATCAAGGATCTTGGGAATAATGGAGATTAGGAACTTAAAAGCCAATCAGCGATTAGCCTGAAGAGAGCTTGCGTTCCGAGATTCGCAGAGAATGAGCAGGAAGCTGGACCAATAGCAAGGCAGCAAAAGAAGGAAACATGACCGAAAAAGAGGACAATTCTGAGTTCTTGATGATTGAGATGTTCGTTGCCGGCATCGCTCTAGATGCTCGCAGTGGACAGCCAATTGTTGTCCTCAATGACCAGACAAAGAGGCGTGCTTTACCCATTTGGATAGGTATGGCGGAAGCGAGCGCAATCAGTCGCGCGCTTGATAACTATAAGCCTGAACGTCCGATGACGCACGATTTGCTGCTTAACGTCATCACTTCGCTTGGCTATAAGGTCAAGCAAGTTGAGATAAACGAACTTTCGTCCAACACTTACTTTGCGACAATTCAGCTCCAACTAAACGAACCGGGCACTCCGGCCGCCGGTGCAGTAGAGACGTTAAAGCCGATTGATTCCCGTCCCTCCGATGCTATCGCCTTAGCCCTCAGAGCCAAGGCTCCCATATTCGTATCGGCGCAAGTCGTAGCAGACGGCACTATTCCTGCCGACTTTGAGAAAGACGAAGCGGAAGCGCAGGAATTCAAGAAATTCATCGAAGGCTTAAAGGCATCGGACTTCAAGTTGTCCGGAGGCGAATAGCCGGCGGCGAAATTAGACAGTTAGCAATTATTTCTTTTTCAAAGACTGTTTGAGTGCCGCGTCCAGCGTTGCAATCTTTGCTTCCAGCATCTTGATCTTGTCGTTTGTCAGCTCTTCCTTGAGCTTCTCATCCTGTTTTTGCCAGCTCACTTGCAGCTGTTCGCTTTTGGCATCCTTGGCACGACCTAGGAGCGCCGGCAGGGTGCTCAACGCACCGCATGCGAACATTACTAAGGCTGTTGCACAGAAAGGAACAGCTATTTGATTACCGAAAAGTTTGATTGTTACAGTGTCAAAATTCTGAGCGCCGACTGCTACCGCAACGGCGACCGCAAGAACTGAAAGAACAAGAAAGATTGGTTTTTTATTCATCACATTTTCCCTGGCTTTTATCGAACAGCCGATTAGAACCTATCGATCAGAGCCTGCATATCGCTCGGGACGGGAGTTTGAAATTCTAGCAGTTCACCGGTGATCGGATGGGTGAAAGCTAGTTGAGCTGCGTGCAAAGCGTGTCCGGAAAGTCCCAATTTGTGCCGTGTGGGCAGCGTGCCGGTTGTTTTACGGTTGTATACGATGTCACCGACAACCGGAAAGCCGCTGTACGAGGCGTGAACGCGAATCTGATGCGTGCGTCCGGTTTCGAGCGTAAATTTCAAAAGAGAGTATTTCGCCGACCTGGTCAGTACTTGAAAGTGAGTGACTGAAGGTCGCCCATTTTCGACCACCCACATTTCTTTGCGCTTGGTCGGATGGCGACCGATCGGCAAGTTGATAGTTCCTCTCTCTTGCTCGACGATGCCCTCCACGACTGCGTAATAGACACGACGCGCTTTGCGCTCTTTGATTTCCTTTTGCAAATGGTGGAGTGCCTTTTCGCTTTTGGCGACGACCAGCAAGCCAGAGGTGTCTTTATCGAGGCGATGAACAATACCTGGTCGAAGCGTTCCATTTATACCTTTCAGAGAGGGACCGATTTTATTCAGAAGAGCGTTGACGAGCGTGCCTGTAAAAACACCAGCGCCGGGGTGAGTAATCATTCCGGCCTTTTTATTGACCACGACCAGTTCTTCGTCTTCAAAAACAATCTCGAGCGGAATGTCCTCGGCCCGCAGAGCCAACGGTTCCGGCGCATCAATGACGACTGTCAGTTCTTCGCCGCCTTTTACCTTCTGTCCTGGTTTGAACTTTTTGCCGTTGACCAATACTTTGCCGTTTTCTATCAATTGCTGAATCCGGCTACGCGACTGACCTGGCAATTTCGTCAAAAGATAGTGATCGAGGCGAGCAGGCAGTTCTACCTCGCACTCCTGAACATCTGCATCTTCCTCATAAGCTTCTTCCGTTTCGTCCGAATCTACGGATTGCGCTGTGACGAAATCAGGCTTTTCCACTTTGATTTTGATGGTATCACTGGCGATATCGTTATCCATTTGTCCAGCTAACTTTTTTCCGGTGACGCTTGAGCTGATCCGGTCTCATCCTCGCCTTTCTTTTCGTCCCCATCTCCCTTGCCCAGGCGAGAGATGAGCACCAAGCCCAATCCTATATTTATGAATGTGTCGGCGACGTTGAACACAGGAAAGGAGAAAAATGCGAAATCGAGAAAATCGGTGACATGCCCCTGGGTGAATCGGTCTGCAAGATTGCCCAGCGAACCGCCGATGATGCAGCTCAAGCCAATCAATTCCAGGACCGGCACAGATTGCCCACGGGCTATGCGAGAGCCGAGCCAGAAGGATAAGGCAGCTGTCAAAACTACAGCTGTTACGGTCATGAAACCGCCGTTGTTTGAACCGAGGCTGAAGGCGGCGCCGGTATTAGTCGTCAGCGTGAGCTTGAGAAAACCCTCTATAAAAGGTTGGGAATTGTGCAGTGTGAGATTGCTGAGCGCCCAGGCTTTGCTCAACCTGTCTAACGCAAAGGTGCCTGCTATAGTCAAAAGCACCACTACGATTGAAGTTGCGGCCGCCCTTTTTGTGCAAGCCTGACTGATTTGCTCTTCTGTCATTGCTTCAGTCTATTCTTAGTTACTCGGAATCAGCGCCGGATTTTTTCTTCTTGCCTTTGGGGGACTTTTCCTTAGACTTCGAGCTTGACTCTTTGTCGGATGGGCTAGAGCTGTCCGATTCGTTTTTCGTCTCGATCTTCGTCTCAGTCTTTTTGTCCTTCTCTTCGTCGGTGGCCGGCTTATCCGCTTTATCTGAGCCTTCTTCTTTTGTGCTCGACTCTTCCGGCTTTGCTTTGCCGGCATCTGATTCGTTGCCCGCTTTGCTCTTTTCGGTGTCGGTCTTGGCGTCTTCTTTCTTGGCGATATCGTCGTCTGCCTTGGTCGCTACTTCAGTTTTGTCGTTGGGATCTTCAACGGTTTGCGGAATGATGTTCAAACGTCTGGTTACGACTGCAAGCCCGAGCAAGTGCATGCCGGTCGAATTTGTAATACCAATTGTGGCCATCATAAGTTCGTTGCGATTTGCCGTATTTGCAGACATCACACGTTCCAATGTTTCACCATCAAAGAAACGCGGCTTGGCCTTTTCCTCTGGTTCTGGCGGCTGTGGATACTTAAGCGGCTGGCTAGTGATCAAGCCGAGGGCCTTCAAGCCGACCGGCAGGGTAATGTCCACGCGAGCGGAATACTGTCTGCCGGATTTTACCTGTTCTGGCGCAGAGAAGTTTGCAGTCAACTGTCGAGCCAGTCCATAAGAGACGCGAACCTTTTCATAGTCGATGCGGTCGCCGATGATTTTCCAATTGAGTCCGTTTTTCTTGAGGTAAACTTGCCCTTCTGAAACCGAGTTGAGATCACCTTTTGTGCCAGTATCCGGATTCTCTTTTTCTGTGGTGCCGGTGGCAACGTCTCTTGATTCGACCGTTGCAAAATTGACGTCAACACGGATTTGTTTGATCTTCGAAACTGATTTGGAGTTTGGATACTGCAACCAGAATTTTTTCGTGATGGATGCGACTGCTTTCTTATCCAGTCCATCATTATTGATGTAATCTTCGGCGTAGTGGTTCATGACCCCATCCAAATCATGGGCATTCCACTGCGTTTCCAAATTGGACAGCAGCGCTTCAATTTCTTTGCGCTCTTTCTCGTTTTTTTTGTTGTCGGGCTCTATTACAGAGTCGCTGCTTGCGGCTGTCGTGGCTGCAGGTGACGTCTCTATTGCGTGAACGCTCGAGTTGATACCGGAGCTTGCACTGAGTGCGAGTGACACCATCAGTGGTGTTAGTAGATTTTTTCTTGCTGCTTGTTTCTTGGTCATTTTTGTTTTGTGCCTTGCGGCATGCTCCGGCGCTGTTCGGTTTGATTATAACAACTGGTAGAAAAACCTGTCTGACAAATGCATAGGGGAGCCGCGTGCGACTCCCCTAGCTGGGCGGCAAGCCACCCTACACTTTTTGAGCTTTTAGACTGCTGCAGCCAGAAGCTCGTTCATCAGCTTGATGTTTTCCTTGATGGAATCCGCCGATTTCTTGAGCATTGCCGATTCATCATCGGTGAGCTTGAGTTCGACGATTTTGTCGAGACCCTTGCGGTTGAGAACTGCCGGCAGTCCGATGTAGACGTCTTTGAGACCATATTCACCCTTGGTCGGAAGAACTGCGCAAGGCAAGAGGCGGTTCTTGTCGAGAAGAATCGCTTCAACCATTTGTGAAACGGACGAACCTGGCGCGTAGTAGGCGCTTCCGGTGCCGAGCAATTTGACGATTTCGGCGCCGCCGTCACGAGTACGGGCGCTCAAAGCTTCAATGCGCTCTTTGGAAATCAGTTCGGTAATTGGAATGCCGTTGACCGAGGAGTAACGTGGCAGTGGAACCATCAAGTCGCCGTGCCCGCCCAGAACCATTGCTCTGACGTCCTGGCAGCTTACGTTCAATTCCATGCCGATGAATGCTTGGAATCTGGCGCTGTCAAGAACGCCTGCCATACCGATTACGCGGGTGGAATCAAGTTTGGTGGTTTCTTGTACCAGATAAGTCATAACGTCTAGCGGGTTGGTTACGACGATGAAAATGGCGTTAGGGGATTGCTTGACAGCTTTCTCGGCCACTTCCTTGACGATCTTGGCGTTGGTGCGCAGGAGGTCTTCGCGGGTCATGCCAGGCTTGCGGGCAATACCTGCAGTGATTACAACAATGTCTGAATCCTTGGAATGAGCGTAATCGGAGGTTCCGATCAAGCTGCGTGAGTGCCAGCCGCTGATTGGGGCCGCTTGCATCAAGTCGAGAGCTTTGCCCTGTGCTACTCCCTCGAGATTGGGGATATCAATCAAAACGACGTCGGCCAGGTCTTTTTCGGCGACGTATTGGGCGACTGTACTGCCGACGAATCCGGCTCCGACAACTGTTACTTTGCTCACAACTCAAACCTCCAACCTGTCAAAACTGGCTGCCAGATTAGCATGAGGTCTCTGTGCACCCCTTTGAGCTTAAGCAAAGGTTTTGATTAGGGTTAAGCGGAGGTTTCATAGCTTGGGAACACATACATCCTCTTGTCGTCGTTTGCAAACATATGGGGAGCGATAAAAGGTGGGGTACCGTGGTTTTCGGGTTTACCTACTTTCAAACAGGATGCCTCGGAGTTATTCTAGGTATGCAGCCAATTAGTAAAGACAATCCGTATCGACCATCGGCGAGCATCAAACAGTCCATGAGTGCAACTTACAGCCAATTGCAGTTCTCGAGCGGCAAAATCAAGAGAGCCGCTGAGAGTCTGCTGCCGGTAGCCGTAATCTTATCCTCCCTGTTTCCGCAAACTCTGATGGCGCCGGCTTTTGCCGCCGACGAGATCCTGCTTAAACCGGATGTTCCAAAGCTGGACACCCCTCTCGAGGCGCCAACAAAGACCCTTAAGGGCAATATTCAGCACAGCCATAAGAAGCAAGACCCTAATCGCAAGCCATTTTCTGCAGGTGTCAATCAGTCCGGTCCGTCTCTCGGAAATCCCGGCACCGCTCGTGTGGCGCCACGCCGCGCACCGATGAAGGCTCAAACCCGGAATAATATGCTGGATGCCAGTGCTTTTGCCGGCATAGGTATCATCGGCGTGAAATTCGAGATGATGATCGGGCGCCCGCCCACGATCAAGATTGTTTTTGCCGGAACACCTGCATCTGACGAAGGAATTCGGCCCAACGATGTCATTGTTGCCGTTGACGGCATTCCTACATATGGGCTGACAAAAGAGGAGGTTTACGACCTGATCGTCGGCACCCCTCATACTTCGGTAACCTTGTCGTTGCAGAGAGGCGGAGACTTCTCAGTCAAGCGGCTGACGCGTATGGATTTTAATGAAATTCCTGATCCGCAGGTAAAAGCCGACTACTTGAGGAGCATGTAGTCAATCACCCATTTAAGAGTGCTGGTCCTGAGAATCTGGTAAACTTTGGGGCATGCGACTTTGTTTTGATGCCACCAGATTTGGTTGCGGTTTGGACGGCGCTGTCGAGCTTGCCGCCGAACGCGGATTGACGGCTGTCGAGTATTCTTTCCAGCCTTTTGACGTTTCACAAAAAGCTCCTTCTCTCGACAAAACTGAGAAGGCATACTTGGCGGAGGTCAAGAAGGCTTGCCGTGAAACAGGTGTGGAGATAAGTTGTCTAAACCTGGACTATGCGGTAGATCCGGAGGACAAGAAAGCCGTCAAGAAGTTCTTGCAGATGGTAGCAAAACTGGCGTTGGTTGCGGAAGCTGCAGGGTGTCATCGTATTTCAGTTTCGGTAAATGTCGGCGCAAACGGCTCTTGGCGCGACTCTGTTTCCCAATTGCTCGCCGAAGCGCAAAAAATCGCCGCGAAAAAGAAACTTCGTTTGACTCTTAGATTGTCTACACCGCAGGAGTTTCGCGGGCAGTCGTTAAAAGGCTGGCGGGCAATGGAGCCGCA
>DTSE01000362.1 GCA_012965515.1 Candidatus Melainabacteria bacterium
CGTGCTTCTGTTGCCGGAGATGCGGAGAGTGCCGTGTTGTTCTAAACCGGTTGGCAACCGCCCAGGCTTCATGGAATCATCTCTTTCGTGCTTGCAGGTTGCCTTCTAATTCTGGGAAGATAGTAAATCTCTATTAAGGCAGAGGAGTGCTGGTGGAAGAAGGCAGGAACGACGCAAAGGTGGAGGTCGACGGTCCGGTTGTCGAGCAGCCGTCTGCGGGCGATTCCCCGATGACTACTTCGTCGGCTGATTCTTCGTCGATTGTTGTACCGGTGTCACCATGGCGAGCGGTAGCTTCACTGATTGATTTCAACTGGTGGCGCAGCGCCTGCATAGTGGTTTTCGAGTACGCTCCGTCATGTATTGTGCCAGCTGTTTTTTCTGCGCTCTCGAGTGCAGTTGTCACCATTGCCGTGATGGCGTTTTACGATCGCTTGCGTCACAACCCTGTTGAGCTAACGGATTTGCTGCTAGCGATGGCAGTTTTGCTAATGGGTGGTTCTCTTGGTATCGCATTTTTGGTTCTCGGGTTTGGTGGTTGGCTTGTCAGATTGGGGGCGTTTTCAATCCTCTTGGTGAAGGCGCCATCACTGAAAGCATTGGCGGCGTTGTCCAAAGCTGAACGCAAATCCGCATTCAAGAACGCACTTCGTGATATTGAGCCTAAGAAGATACACATTGGTGGTGTGCTTCTCTGGGTATCTGCGTATATGTTGTTTCCGTTGTTTCTGGTCATGGGCTGCACCATGGTGAAGATGATTACGATGCCTTCAGTCATGGGTTCGATGGCGTTGAAACTGCCGTCATGGATCGATTACGCGTGTGCTGTGGCGGTGATACCAAACTTTTTGTTTCTTGTTGTTAATTCCTTTGTCTCACTAGTGGTTGCAGCGTGTTCTCCTCTAAAGCCGCAAAAATCTGCCAATTTTGCTTTCAAGTTGTCGTGGCGATTCTTCTGGCCACTTTCAACTGTTTCTATCTTCTTTTCAGTTCTGGGTTTTGGACTAGGCGCTCCAAGCGACCTGCTGCAAATGCTTAGTCTCGAGAAAGTTGTAATTCAGGTTGATCCGAACGCAAAAGTGATTTCCCAGGCATGGTCAAGCGTGCTGAGCCTAGTTATGTTTCCGATGAGTTTCGTTCCGATCTGCGATATCTTGCGACCGCTGTTGAGAGAAGAACTATTGGCGGGAAGAATGATTGAAGGAGCGGGTTTGATCGTTGCGAAAGCGACCGAGGAAATTGCTGCGGATGCTTCAATTGCGGAACAGCCGATTGCCGAATTGTCCGGCGAAAACATAAGCCAAAGTGGAGAGTAGCGAAAAGTGAGCGCGGACTTTGTCAGAATAGTAAACGCGGCGAACGGCGAGATCGCTTCCCTTCTTGATTTGCTTAAGGGGCGTAAAGGCAAGGGTGCGTTTTTTCTTTGCGTAGCTTCGAGCGAAAGCAGTGATATAGAGGGGATCTCGGCAGCAGGCGCGTCACCGGAACTTCGGCGCTTCACCCCTTCCATCGACGCAGAAGCCTTGGTTGCAGGATGCCCTGCCGGCGGTGCGGAACTCCCTGTATCACCAACGGGTGTGGTATCGCCGGTGGTGATTACCAGAGCCTGCACTGAATTGGCAGGTTTTGGTATCACAGTGGTGGACTGCGGAACATTCAAGACTCCAGACTTACCTGAAGTAAAGCGTGTTGGTAAAGGCACTGCCAAGTGTGTTTCGACCGGATGCGCACAAAACTATGAAGATGTGAGAGAGCTGTTTTACGCTGGTTTGGAACTTGGCGGACAAGTGTCTGATGATGTTGAATATGTGATCATGGGCGAGTGTGTTCCTGCTGGAACCACTACCGCATTAGGAGTCTTGACTGCGCTGGGAATAAACGCCGGAGGTTTGGTGTCGAGCAGTCTACAGCAGACCGATCACGGTACAAAAGGACGCCTTGTCTCTGAAGGATTGAGAACTGCGGGGCTCGCACTTTCTGATGTTCTGGAACGTCCACTCAAAGCAGTTTCTGCTGTCGGTGATCCGATGCAGCCGTTTGTTGCTGGACTTGCGCTGGCAGCTTCTACCAGAATTCCTGTCATTCTTGGCGGTGGTTCGCAGATGCTCGCCGTGTACGCGCTGGCGCAGAGTTTACTAAAGACCGACATGAAGGCGCTAGATAGAAACCAGGCGCACAGAATTTCTGTGATTACTACGAAGTGGGTTGTGGACGATAAGACCGCAAACGTCGGGGAACTGGCGCGTATGCTTGGGGCGCCGTTTGCGTGTGCATGTCCAGATTTTCGACTCTCGAAGCACGAAGGTTTGCGCAGCTACGAAGAGGGCAATGTGAAAGAAGGAGTCGCAGCGGGAGCTTCGATGACAGCCGCGCACATTGCCGGCGGCGTGAGTCCGGAGGAGATTGTCGCAGCGATCGATCGGACCTACGAGGAGATGGTTCCATCAAGGAGTTGAGGAATCGGG
>DTSE01000363.1:0-5819 GCA_012965515.1 Candidatus Melainabacteria bacterium
ACCAGACTGTGCGTGCTCGTCGTGATAGGCGTGGCGGCTTTATTTTCTCAGGCGGGTGCCGGAGATGCGGGCAGAGCTGACGCGAAGATGCCTATGGTGCGCCTGGGCAAGGACAACATAGTTAAAGTGGAAGTGGCGACTACCGACGCCGAGATTCATCGAGGATTGATGTTCCGCACGTCGCTGGCGGAAGATTCCGGAATGATTTTTCTTTTCCGTCCGGCGCGCGCCGTCAACTTTTGGATGTACAACTGCCTGATTTCGCTCGACATGCTTTTTGTGAAGAACGGCAAGATAGTCAAAATTTGCGAAAACGTACCACCGTGCAAATCGAAAGATCCTCATGAATGTCCGACCTATCCTGAGGGTGCTGGTATCGAAGTATCTGAGGTTGTTGAAGTTTGCGCCGGATACGCGAAAAAGCATGGACTAAAAGAAGGCGACTCTGTGTCGTTCGAGATGCCATAGATCGCATGTCAGAACAGACTCACATAACCGAACACATTCACACTGAGCTAAGCGGCTCGGCCGGCTATTTGATTATCAATCGCCCTGAGTCGCAAAACGCGATGACGAAAGCGATGTGGGAAGCGGTTGTTCCAGCTTTGGAGGAACTCAAAAACACCGGCGCGCAAGTCATTGTCATAAAGGGCACGGGCAGTGCGTTTTGCGCGGGCGCCGATTTGAGAGAACTATCGCAAATTGAAGGTGAAGAAGCTGCTTCTGAACAATGGAATTCCATCAAATACGCACTCGACGAACTAAAAGCGTTTGCACTGCCTACGGTGGCAATGATAAACGGCGCTTGCATGGGTGGCGGATGCCTTCTGGCAATGGCTTGCGACCTGCGTTATGCAGCCAAGCAAGCTCGTTTCTCGATACCAATCGCCAGACTTGGAATTGTTCTCGATGATTCGAACATACTGCGTTTGATATCGCTTGTCGGCCCTGCGGTTGCCTCTGAAATGCTCTATACCGGCGTAAGCATCTCCAGTGCTGAAGCGGAAATGGTTGGATTGATCAATCGTGCTTTAGACCCGGAAGACCTGCCTCTGTATATCAACGAAATTTGCAATGCCATTTACGAGAACGGGCAAGCAAGCATTTTTGAAGCGAAGTGCTCGATCGCCAGAGTCTTGAGTCATGCATATCCAGAAGGTGCGCTGGCTTCGTTCGACGATCAGACTCGGGTCGTAGGCAGCTATGTGAGCAGTGACTTCCAAGAGCGCATTCGTAAACGGTCGTAGTAAGATTTCGTGCAGTTGGCAGGATGTCGCGTTCAGTATTTTGGACGGAAGGGTGAAATCCATACTGAAATAATCCCGGCTTGACAGGCTATGCCTTGCGCGACTTAAAGGGAATATAGACAGAGTCACTTTAATCGGCTCGCCTATGTCAGGACAAAAAGAGAAAAACTCTGCAGATCAGAAACTGCACTCCAGCGTAGGTCCCACCATCGTTGAGTCGTCAGCAGATTGTGATGCCAAAGCTGAAATTGCCTTGGCGTTGCAGTCAGTGCCGCCCACACCACTGGATACTTCGCTGGAGGCGGATCTTCGTAAAGTAGAAGCCGAAGTTGGGACTAAAGAAGCTGATTTTGCCAAAGGTTTGACCGACAGATTATCGAACTCGGCCAACTCAGACGCCCGTGAATTTGCAACTAGCATGGACAATAGCGCGGATCTGGCGAAGGTGGTCGGCGATCCTTATTCAGAAGAAAAACACTGGTATGCGGCATGTCTAGAGGCAGGACATCGATGCCTGGCCGGTCTGCCCAGCCCGCTCAAAGTTGTAATGGTTCGCCTAGCGGCAGTTGTTGGAGTTGTATTCTCATTTTTGAGCATCCTGGCTTGCTATTGCAGTTCGATGTACCTGAGCTCTCACATAGGCTCGATGGCCCTGGGGCTCAACAACAACCTGTTCCTCAACGACCTGAAAGGGCTTGACTATGTGGGCTTTTTCGTCGCAGGGGCGGCTTGCTTGATGTTCTGGTCGGCGTTTTTCGGTTTTTTCAAAAGGACACTCAGATACATCAGCATCGCGCTTTTCGTCGGCATCATGGTGCATTCCCTCAATTTCCACCTGATCCTCAGTATCCCTGCATCAGTGGCTGTGGCTGTCGCTTACTTACCGGTTTTGTACCTGGTTGAGTGGGTGGGCGGAGCCTGCCGAGAGGCGCTGCCCTTGCATATTGGCAGCAAAAAACTCGCAGCTACTCTTTTGCCTAGCGTTGCCTTTCCTGCGTTGGCGATGCTACTCAGTTTGTTGTACATATTCAGTCCCTGGAACCCACCGGGCAATTCGGATTACCAAGCTGCCACGGCTCCGACGCTAGCAATCAATGCCATTGCGGTATTGCTTTGCACGTTTGTTCCTGGCTTTGTCCTGGCCCGCACTACTAAGTCGAGATCGCCAATTGGCTCTGCATCTCTTTCGATATTGCTGCAAACACCTGTTTTGGTCGGTCTTTTGTTGACCGTTGGAGTATGCCTGGCGCTGGGGATGGTTTACCAAACCGGGATTCCCAGTCAGCCGGATTTCCTCTGGATGCAGGGATTTGGTGGTGGCGATTGGGCTCATTCTGGCGGAACGAAGGCCCTGTCTGTATTTGGTGGAATCGCCTTTGCTGTACTTTCTGCCTTTTGCGGTGGAGCTCTTGGCGCCTGGTTAAACAGTAAGTATGGCGTTAAAGCTAATGAGAAGCCGTTGCACAGCGATTTGCGCTGAGTCGTCTAGTCTGTTGCAAAGCTAAAACCATAGCCTGCGCCTGGTTTTGGCGACGACTATGGTCTTGAAATTCTGCTTAAGCTGTAGTTCTAAACTTGAACTACGCGCTTAATGTCAGGCATTTCCTCTTTAATGGCGCGTTCTACGCCCATCTTCAAGGTCATGGTTGAGCTGGGGCACATGCCGCATGCTCCGACCAGATGGACAAAGACTTCTCCGTCTTTAACGTCCACCAGTTCAATGTTTCCGCCGTCCATCATCAGCATCGGACGCAGTTTTTCGAGAATTGCTTCTACTTGCTCGTGCATGCTCAAACCTCAAAATCGCTATCGGCTGTCATACCAACCTCTCAATCTCTAGCTTATCAAATGACAAATTCGAGCGAATTGAGGCCGGTCGCCAAGTATAAGGGTAAGGTCCAAACGCCGAAATACGGCGCTAAATCACCAAAATTAAAGATTTGTCGCATCAATTGCTTTAAACACCATAAAACAAATGAGCTTTTAGACATCTTCATACTATCCTCTAACCAGCGCAGCCGCCGACGGCTGGCAGATTTAGCCAGTCCCGCGTGACATCTCGCGCGATTCGGGTCGAATGTGACGCAGCGCGAGCACAACTTAGCAAGAGACCTATATAAAACGGGTATTTGACCGACCATGGGAGAAGAGAAAAAGATGGTAAGAGTAGCAATTAACGGATTTGGCCGCATCGGCCGCAACGCCCTGCGTGCTTATCTGCATAACAGCGGCAAGGAATTTGAAATCGTCGCAATCAACGATCCTTTGCAGGATTTGCCCACTTCGGCTCACCTCCTGAAGTACGACTCCATTCTCGGCGAACTTCCTTTTGAAGTTAACCAAATCGAAGACGGTTTGGAAGTAAACGGCAAGAAGATCAAGTTCTCCAAAGAGAAAGATCCATCTACCTGCCCATGGGCTGCTGAAAAGATCGACATTGTTTTGGAATGCTCCGGTGTTTTCACCAAGGCAGACAAAGCCAAAGGCCACATCACTGCCGGCGCCAAGAAGGTTCTTATCTCGGCTCCTGCAACTGATGAAGACATCACCATTGTCCTGGGCGTCAACGACAAAGACTACAACCCCGAGAAGCACAACATCATCTCGAACGCCAGCTGCACCACCAACTGCTTGGCTCCAGTAGCGAAGATTGTCGACGAAGCTTTCGGAATCGAATGCGGATTGATGACCACCATCCACAGCTACACTCTCGACCAACGCTTGCTCGACACCGGTCACTCCGACCTGCGCCGCGCCCGCGCTGCTGCTGAATCGATGATTCCTTCGTCGACCGGCGCTGCTAAAGCAATCGGTCTGGTCTTGCCTCACTTGAAAGGCAAGTTGAATGGCTTTGCAATGCGCGTGCCGACTCCGAACGTATCGGTTGTCGACCTCGTCGTCAACGTCAAGAAAGACACCACTAAAGAAGAAGTGATCAAGGCGCTGAAAGACGCAGCCGGCAAAGGCATGAAGAACATCATGCACGTCAGCGATGTTCCGCTCGTCTCCATCGACTACAAGGGCAACAAGCTCTCCTCCGTCGTTGATGCAGACCTGACTATGGTTGTTGAAAAACGCATGGTCAAAGTGATTGCCTGGTACGACAACGAGTGGGGCTACAGCAACCGCTTGGTCGAACTTTGCTCCATGGTGGCAAGCAAACTGGCCGTTAAGGTCTAATTGATTAGGGAAACCGCTCTGGGCTGTAGGCACATCCGTTTGGTTGTGTGAATCTGTAGGGGCGATGCCATGCATCGCCCTGCAAAAAGTCCGGAGCGGTTACCTATTTATGAGTGGGCACGTGCGGATAACACCGCACAGTACGACGAATTTCAATAGTCCCCATCTTCCCGCAGGGAGTCGTGTATGAAACTTAGTATCGCTCAGGCTGGAGCAGAAGCATTCAAAAACAAGCGCGTTCTGGTACGCGTTGACTACAACGTCCCGCAGCATGAAGACGGAAGTGTCGCCGATGATTCGCGTATTCGAGGCAGCTTGCAGACCATTGAATTTCTGCACAAAGCGGGCGCCAAAGTCATTCTCTGTTCTCATCTTGGACGCCCTAAGGGCAAAAAGGACGAAAAGTACAGTCTGCGCCCAATTAGCGTTCGCCTCTCACAATTGCTCAGCGACGCAGCCAGTTGCGTGGCTAAATTTGTACCGGATTGCATCGGTCCGGAAGTCGAAAAAGCCATTTCCGAAATGAAGCCCGGCGACGTCGTCTTGCTCGAGAATGTCAGATTCTATGCGGAAGAAGAGAAGAACGACGAAGAGTTTTCAAGAAAACTGGCAGCACTTGCAGACGTATACGTTAGTGATGCCTTCGGTGCGGTGCATCGCGCACACGCTTCAACAGAAGGCGTGACAAAACATTTGAAACCCGCTATGGCAGGTTTTCTCCTTGACCGTGAAATCAGAATGCTCACGCAAGCGCTCGATCCGACGCGCCCTGTTGCCACCATTATTGGTGGTGCAAAAGTTTCGTCCAAGATCGGTGTTTTGCAACACCTCCTTGGTCGCGTCGACACCATAATTATCGGCGGCGCCATGGCTTTCACCTTCTTCAAAGCCCGTGGGCTGGAGGTTGGCAAATCTCTGGTGGAAGATGATAGGCTGGACTATTGCAGGCAGTTGGAAAAGGAAGCCGAGGCCGAAGGAGTCAAGCTAATTTTGCCTATTGATGTTGTAGTTGCGCCGAAATTCCCAGCCGAGGGCGATGTATTGCCCGCCGAGCCACATGTAGTTTCGATTGATGCCATACCTGCCGACCAAATGGGATTGGATATCGGTCCGAAAACCATTACCTTGATTCATGAGGAACTGGCAAAGTGCAAAACCATCGTGTTCAACGGACCCATGGGAGTTTTTGAACATGGCTATGAAGCCGGCACCTACAGGCTTATTGATGAACTCGTGAAACTGACGCAGGAAGGTGTCGTCACTATTGTTGGCGGCGGAGATTCTGTCAACGCCGTTCGCGAGCATGGCATTAAGGAAACACAGTTTACGCATGTCAGCACCGGCGGCGGTGCCTCTCTGGAATTCCTGGAAGGCAAAGAATTGCCGGGTATC
>DTSE01000363.1:5832-9006 GCA_012965515.1 Candidatus Melainabacteria bacterium
GAATTGGACGCAGTCAGAAATAACTAGCAAAACTGGCAAGGAACAAGCGATGCCAAAAAGAATTGACGGAAAGAAGACCTCGATTTTTGTGGCTTTGGCTTTTTCGCTAACGTTCTGTTCGTTGATAACGCAGACACCGAGTGCATTGGCGCAGCAATATACCGATGCGCAAGGGCGTCCGGTTTCGAAAGATGAGTATGACGGCGTTCAATTGATGAACGAGGCATCTCAATTTCTCAATCAAAATAAGAATGCGGAAGCTGTGTTTCGCCTGGAACGCGCAGCGCAACTGGCTCCCAATGTAGCCGATGTGCACTACAACTACGGTATTGCTCTTGCAAAAATGGGGCAAACAGAAGAAGCCGTAAAGCAGTATCAGGATGCCACCAGATTGAATCCCGAAATGCCCTATGGGTGGATCAATATGGGCGCTTGCTATCAGCTTCTCGGCAAGATCGAAGAAGCAGTGCAAACTTACACCGAATTCGTCACGCGCTTTCCGAGCAATCCGGAAGCCGCCAAGATCAAAGCTTTGATTGTCGGACTCAACAAAGAGTTGGGCCGCCAAACCAATCTGCCGCCGCCGCGCCAGAGCGCACCACCGCAGACACAAGCTCAACAACCGCCACCTCAACAATCACAACCTCAACAATCACAACCTCGGCAAACGCCGCCGCAAACCGGCGGAGGTTTTCGTCCGATCAACGGCACGAACCGCGCAACAACTCCGGGTTTTGGCACACCGCAAACACCCAAGGTCGATCGCACACCACAAGGCGGCACGATCACATCAGGAGGCGGAGCGGTTGGGTCTGAACCCCCTTCGACTGTAGGTGTCAGCGAATGGCAAGGAGGCGGTGGCTCTGAACCGCGCGATCCGGGCGGATTTCAACAAAGCGGCGGTGGATTTCAACAAGGCAGTGGTGGCTTCCAACAAGGGGGGCAACAGCAAGGTGGACAGACTGGATATGCGCAGCAGAACCAGCAGCCGTCCGATCCCGGTCGATTTGGACCACCTGATGAACCGCCTGTTCAAACTTACCATCAACCTCCTGCTCAGATGCAGCGGCCACCAGTGGCGGTGCAACGTCCGCCACAGCAACCTGTGCAGCAACCGTCAAAAAAACCAGCACAGGTCGCAGCAAACGTGCCTCCTCAAATGGGACAATCTCCGGCAGGGCAACAGCAAGGCGGACCTGGGCAGCCTCCACCTGGACGACCAACTACTCCGCCAGGCGGCACCGCTTCTGGTGGCAGCAATTCTGCTCCTAACTATTTGAACGATGTCGGTGGTGCGCGCCTTGGCAAATGGCCAGCCGATCGCATGCCGCTTAAGGTTTGCATCGTTCCGGCTGCGAATGTACAAGGCTACCAACCTGCGTTTGCTCAAGTGCTGATCAAATGTTTTCAGGATTGGGGAAACGCTTCTGGT
Organism: Candidatus Melainabacteria bacterium; assembly: GCA_012965515.1. GTDB lineage: Bacteria > Cyanobacteriota > Vampirovibrionia > Obscuribacterales > Obscuribacteraceae > QKMZ01. The sequence goes on from DTSE01000363.1 coordinate 7,265, forward strand.
GGCAAGGTTTCGTTCAAGGGAACTGACGATCAAAAGTCGGCAGATATTTTGTGCACGTGGACGAGTGATACCAACAAGTTTATGAATACAGCCGAAGCCGGTGAAACCACCGTCTATGGTTCTAAGAATGGCATTCAGCATGTCACCATTCAGATTCTCACTGTTCCTCATCCGATGTCACCAGGCGTTCCACTCAGTGAAAATCGTTTGCGCTGGATTTGCTTGCACGAAATCGGGCACGCATTAGGCCTTGGCGGACACACCAGAAACCCGCAAGACATCATGTTTTTCAGCACACCACTTGCTGAAGTCCGGAAAGAACTGACGCCTAGAGACTGCAACACTGTGCAGCTACTTTATTCCAGGTGATAGTTCTCTTTGTGCAAGTCGCAGGTTTGAAGAGGTGAAAATATGCCTTTGTTCGGAAAGAAGTCGAAATCTGCTGAAGGCGGCCTGCAACTTATGCCTTACATGCAGCTGAAAGAAATACTTTGTAAGCGTAAAGTTGTCGGTGCCACAGTAGCTTATGACGGCTCGTTGATTTTACTGGCAGTCGAGCAAAAGGACGTGAAGGTTCCCTTTCCCATATTCGAGCAGCCGGGCTGGGCGAGTTTTCCCGAGACTAAGTCGCGCGACGCTTACAAGGCTTGGCTTTTGCGGATTGATGATTCTGTCAGGCAAGATGTTGAAGTGGCAGTGCTGGACAATGCCTTTCCGTACGTCGATGCCTTTCCCGACGGTAGTTTTATTGTTGCCTCAGCGCGTTGCAGATACGATGGGCACAGTGGCGAGTTGAATGCGTCTATTTACGACCAGAACGGCGCACCACAAAAACAAATATGCCTCGGTGATGGCATTAATGACGTTGCGGTAAGCTCTGCTTCTCTAATTTGGACCAGTTACTTTGATGAAGGGGTGTTTGGTAATTTCGGTTGGGGTGGAGGAAATTCTCCACCTCCAATAGGCGCTCACGGTCTAGTTTGTTTTGATCGAGAGGGACGTCAGGTGTGGCAGTATCCAAATTTGGAGGATGGAGTAGAGTACTCAATCGATGACTGTTATGCGATGACAATTGCCAATGATGAAGTGTGGCTTTGTTTCTATTCTGATTTTCCGCTCGCGCGCATTGACTCTCGAAAACAAATCAAATACTGGAATAATAAAATTGCGGGTGCAAGCACTATTGCAGTAGATGCAGACAAGGTGCTTCTATATGGCGGGTATTCGGAAGATAAAACACGTATTTGCGTCCAACAATGTTCCGAAGATGGACAGATACGCAGTGTTTTCGAGGGTAAACTACAGTTGCCTGCAGCAGACAAATTCATGTCTGTGAAAGGACGTTGCGGTGCACTCCACGTTATTACCGACGATTGCTGGCACAAGCTTAGTATTTCCGATATCTGAGAAAAGTTCTTACTTCACCGTGCTTTTCCCAACAAAAAGACCGCCGGTGGGGGGCGGTCTTGAATGATTGTCGTTGCTCTATCCAGATCGTCTGCCTGACCGGGAAAGAACTCTCAGTAGACTAGGCAGCTTGCAGTTGAACGTCGTAGTTCAAACGTACAAAGTCGTACTCAACGCGGATAGATACTGTGTCGCGGGTTGCGAATTCCAATCTGACGCGGCCGAGCGAGCTAGTCGAGTATTCGGACCAGTGGCGCGGGACGGATACGATAACGTTTTCCGGACCCCACTCTTCAACGTAGGCTTTGAGGACTTGGCAGAGCTTTTCTTCGTCG
>DTSE01000364.1 GCA_012965515.1 Candidatus Melainabacteria bacterium
AAGAAAGCTCTTAGGGGCGATGCCACGCATCGTCCGCCGGGGATAAATAGCGCCTTGGCAGCGATGTTGTTCAAAAATTTCAAGGGCGCAGCCAATGCGCCCCTACTCTTATCGCGATCCGATTGAGGCGAGGTGTTGTTTGTACAAGCGCGCCTTGGAATCGCCCAGGTCTTTCTCGCTCTCCAGGATCAACTGTTCCAAATACTCAAGGGATGTTCTTCTCAGGCGATTGATTTCGCGGCGCTTTTCGAGCATCTTCGGCAAAAGCCTCACAGCTTCGTAGGTCCCCTTAAGCCATGGCAAGAGTTGACCTCCACGCACGGTGACGACAGCAAGGTAATAGAACTGCCAGAAGCAAATATGCGGCAAGAACTTCCAAAGCAGTGGCATCGGAATGTTTTTAACGATGGTATTCCAGTTATTGCGCGCGGAAAGGCGAACTACAAGCGGGCTATAGCCACTGCCTGTGGTGCCGCAGCCCAGGTGATAAACAATCGAAGTGGGAACGTAGATGCATTTATAGCCGGCAGCCTGTGCGCGCAGACCGAGATCCACGTCTTCCAGGTAGGCAAAATAATCTTCGTCAAAATAACCGATGTAATCAAAAAGTTCGCGGCGGTATAGCGCAGCACCACCGCAGGCGCCCAATAGATAGCGCTTGCGATCGAAGCGTCCGGTGTCACGCTCCTTGTGACCAATACGTCCGGGCAAGCCGCCACGTCTATATCCATCGCCGGCGCCGTCGAGCAGCGCATGATCGTCATAAGCGAGCATTTTGCATCCGGCACTGCCGGCTTCGGGGTGCTCGTTCATTGCGTTAACAAGTTCTTTCATCCAATTGGGATCAACGACAGTGTCGTTGTTCAAAAGCGCCACCATCTCGCCTGTGGATGCTTTGATGCCGGCATTTACTGCCGGACTGAAGCCGGTGTTGACCGGAAACGTTACAAGCTTTACGTAAGGATAATTTTCCTGCAAATACTCGACAGAGCCGTCTTTGGAGCCATTGTCGACGACCACAACTTCAATAGGCTCGTATGTCTGCGCCTTTAGGGAATCCAGACATCCGGCGAGGAACTTCTTTCCGTTCCAGTTGGGTATTACGACGCTTATCAGTGGGTTTGCCATTTATGCCAGCCAATCAGATCTGGTTCGCGATGAAACAACATATTGTACATAATCCCTTGAAAGCCACCTTAGAGTTACTGAATTAGATATAATTGCGCATTCAGAAAAAGCTCTTATCTTTGACTCTAATCGAGCCTTAGAACTGAATAAGACGCGATTTGCAGATGGGCGGTGAAGACTCTGTGAGTTCCTGCAAAAGCATAATTTTTGTCACGCTAGAGCCGATTGCCAGGCAAATGGCCGGTCCAGCGATCCGAGCTTTCGAGTTGGGGCTTACGCTCAGCGACGAGGTAGATGTGACGGTCTTTACGCCGCACAGAATCCCTGATGACGTGATTCGTGAATTGAAGGAAAGAAGAAACCTTCCAAACAACTTTCAACTTAGGAGCGGCTTGAGCAAATCGGCGCTCTACAATCTTGCTTCTCAGCATGATGCAATATTCATCCAGGCAAATGTATTGAAGCCTTACCCCGGGCTTGCGGCATTGGGTAAATATCTCACCGTCGATCTCTATGATCCATACTTGTTTTCGATTCTTGTCCAATATCAAAACTCAGATGTGGCTGCAAATGCCAGCTACAGGCTGATGCACAAAGTTTTGGAACAGCACATGGTGGCATGCGACTTTTCCGTTTGTGCCTCCGAGCGACAGCGAGATTATTGGCTGGGGCGCTACTGTGCGCTCGGACGAATCAACCCGGATATGTATGATTTCGACCCGTCAATGCGCAAACTGATCGACTGCATTCCGTTCGGTTTGCAGGAAGGCGAGCCTGTCAGACGCGGCAAGGGTGCCAAAGGTAACATCCAGGGCATCGGTGAAAACGATAAGCTCTTGCTGTGGGGCGGCGGAATTTGGGATTGGTTCGATCCGCTCACAGTCATACGTGCGGCAGCGCGAGCGTCAGAATCGATTCCGAATTTGCGGTTGTTTTTCATGGGAATGAAATCGCCCAACCCGCAAGTTCCGCTCATGCCGATGGCCCTCAAAGCAAAAGAGTTGGCGAAAGAATTGAACGTTTTGGATCGCATCGTTTTCTTCCACGAAGAATGGACGCCATACGAAGATCGCGTCAATTACTTGCTCGACGCAGATATCGGCGTATCCGCCCACTTCGATTTACCCGAGACACGTTTCTCTTTCCGCACCAGATTGCTCGACTATTTTTGGGCGCGTTTGCCAGTGCTAACTACAGGCGGTGATCAGCTCGCGGAATTAATCGAATCGCACAATGCCGGACGTGCACTCGATTATGGCGATGTCGACGGCTGGGTGCGCGCGATTAGCGAGTTACTCCATGACCCAAAACGGGAAGAACAATGTCGCCAGGGAGCACGAAATTTAGCTGAAAATTTTGTCTGGTCCAAAGCAGCGACGCCCCTGCGCAATTTCCTGAGAGAACCGCATCACCTGCCGGAGTACAAGAAAGTGACGATGCCTTCTTTCGTCGAGCGCGCTCAAGCTGTTTACGCAAGAGGCGGAAAAGACCTGGTCGTCAAACGCTCGAAGCAAATTATCGAGGACTGGATGAAATAGTATGGTTTTGATTCCCCTGGAAAATCGGCTGAGCCGATTGCAAGGCATTCGTGAAGCGCCGGAGACGGCACCTCCACATTTGCGCGAGCAACCATGGCTGGAATTGGAGCAGAAAACTGCGCTGGGGATCTACGAAGATGTAGAGAAAGTGCTGAAAAAACTGGCAAAAGCGAAGCTGAACAAAGAGCCTGCCGCCAAGCTGGTTCACGAAACACGCGTTGTGTTGCGACGCTGGGAATCTATCTGGGGCGTGCTGGAACGCGACGGATGGAACGACAAGAAATTCTGGAAGAAAACCGGCAACAAGCTTAGAAAATTGCACAAAATGCTGGGCGATTTGCGTGATTGGGATGTAAATCTGGAATTTGCCGAACAGTACGAATTGCCGGATTCGGTCAGAAAAGTCTTTAAGAAGGAACGTGCAAAAGCCGGCAAGAAAGTGGCGAAGAGCCTGGAAAAACTGGAAGTAAAACAGCTATCCAAAAGCCTTCTCAAGTTTCTTTTGAAACGCCCGCAGCAAATCGCAGTGCGACACGCAGGTTCCTCAAAGCTCTTCCAGTCAGCATACAGCCATCTCGAACCCTTGCTTGCCGAGCAGGAAGATACGGCGCGCGCGCTGGAAGCTCATGCCCATACACCTTCAGAACTGCACGAACTGCGCCTGGTCGTTAAAGCCTGGCGCTATTTGTTGGCAGACTTCTTTGGATTAACAAATCTGGAGCTCGTCAAAGCCCAGCAACTGCTGGGTAAGCTGAACGATTTGGAGCGTTTGAGCCAGTTGGTCGGTGCAATTGCCGCTCAGGATGCGGGTGCAACCCGGGTGATGATCAAGTTGCAGGAGCAAAAACTCAAGCTGCTCTCGGATTTCGACACTCTGCGCCACAATTTGCCATTTGGTTTGAGACCAAGTGTTTCGAGCGTAAACAACCTCAGTCTCGATGCGGCTGACGATTAAATTGCAAAACTCCTTTGCAACTTGTTTTGAGCGGCCGCTTTGAAAAGCCTCGATTGCTTGATGAGTCATGCGCTTGATAGCCGTGCATCCATCAGATCGGGTAGGATGCCAATTGATAAGTTATCGTGAATCTCCTGAATATAAGCCGTTTGCAGTCCTACAATTTAAGGACGAGTCCGGGGTAACGAGCCGATGCCAATCAGAAAGAAAGTCACCATTCTTGGGTCTGGAGCTGCCGGTTTAACCGCAGCTATCTACGCAGCCCGAGCCAATCTTGAGCCACTGGTCATTCAGGGGCTGCAAACAGGCGGTCAGCTGACCATTACCACGGATGTTGAAAATTTCCCGGGTTTCCCGAACGGCATTCAAGGTCCCGAGCTCATGGAGCAGATGATTGCTCAAGCGGAGCGCTTCGGCACCCAATACATTTATGACAATGCCGAATCCATCGACCTTTCGAAGCGTCCATTCACGATAAAGACGTCGAGCGAAGAAATTCTCACCGATGTCTTGATCATCTGCACCGGCGCTTCGGCGAAGTTGCTCGGTTTGGAAGCAGAAAGCAAACTCATGGGTCACGGAGTCTCTGCCTGCGCCACTTGCGACGGCTTCTTCTTCAAAGAGAAGAAAGTATTCGTGGTCGGCGGCGGCGACACGGCGCTTGAAGAAGCGATGTTTTTGACCAGATTTGCCACGTCAGTAACAGTTATCCACCGCCGCGAAGCCTTTAGAGCATCAGCGATTATGGTGGAGCGCGCCAAGCGCAACACCAAAGTCCATTACCTGCTCAACTCCGTACTGGAAGACATCACCGATGTTTCCAAAGGCGAAGTAACAGGCGTCAAGGTGCGCAATATCAAGACCAACGAAGTGCAAGAGCTGCCTGCCGACGGCGTTTTCATCGCAATCGGTCACCAGCCCAACACTGATTTGTTCAAGGGACATTTGCCGCTGGACGAAAACGGCTACATCCAAGTGACCAACGGCGTGCACACCAATATCAAAGGCGTCTTCGCCGCCGGCGACGTCATGGATTCGGTTTACAGACAAGCAGTAACTGCCGCCGGAACCGGCTGCCAGGCAGCTCTCGAAGCACAGTGGCTCCTTGAAAAAGAAGAGGCTGAAGGCGAGATGGGAAAGCCTGAAGAGGCGAAAGCCGGAGCTGGAGCCGTTCGCGAACCTGCAAAAGCCGATAGCCTGAGATCATAATGGTTGAACTACAGTACAGCGAAGCGCGTCTGAAAGCCGGACGCGTACCGTGTTCAGTGCCGAAAGAAGAGATGGCGGCCAAAGCGCGTGCATTTGCGGCTGAACATCCTTGCGCGCGCCATCCGCTATTCGAGTATCTGGACCGGACGAAACTCAACCACGAACAAATCTGCAGGTTTTTAGCAAACTACGATGCACACGCATCTTTGCTGCGAAGACTTCTTTTGAAAGCAGCGACGATAATGCCAGAAGAAGCCGTCGGCTACATTCTGGAAAACGTGCGCAATGAATACGGCAACGGCAATCCAGATCACCGCCATCAACTGCAGCTCTTCGATCTAGCGGTATGCGCAGGCGTAAGCATAGAAGAGCTACAAAAAGCGCCTATTGAAGCCGGCGTTAGAAAATACATGGAAACGGTGCCGGGTTTCTACTTTCCGAATGACAATGAATTTGAAATGACTGCCGCCGTTTCTGCAGGAGCAATTACAGCCACCGAGATTCTGGCGATAGAAGAATTCCGCCACATGCAAAATAGTTTCACCCACCACGGGCTTGAACGGCATATATGGTTCGACCACGTGACGGTAGAAGTCGAACACTCAGACGAATCCGTAGCACTGGCGGTGTTCTTTTCGGACACAAAAGACGGGGTTGAGTCAGTCTTTTCCGGCTTGGAAGGCGTTCTAGACGCCAACATGAACCTCTATGACGGACTCCTGGCAGCAGCCGGCGGCTAAATCGATATTAGTACAAGTCCGATTTAGTCGACACCGAATTGCTGCTTGCCCGCTAGCGTCGGTTTTGGCGCAGTCGCAGGAACAGCAGATTTAGCCTCAGCTTCAAGTAGTCTCTCCGCGGACTCCTTAACGCGCTCGAGCCTTTTTGCTATGCGACCTTTGAGCACATGATTGATGATGTGCTCGGAGAAAGGCAAGCCTGTGTTGAGCACCGAATGCAGCTCGAGCTTGGTATTGCCATTGGCAAGCTCTGTCAAAATCCAGCTGCCGCGCAGCGCTTTGAATTTGTCGGAGCTGACCATTTTGTAGTCGATTCGTTGATTGAGAGTTTCGGTCTGTTCCATCAAACAGACGGCTTCTCCAATGACCGGCATGCCTTTGAACTTTTGCTCGAGCATGACTTTGTCGCCCTGTTTTTCGACCACTTTGCTGTAGCTGAGATCAGGATCTTCCGCTCTTTCTTTGTGCACGGCATCCCAGACGATGCGGGCAGGAGCCTTGATTTCGATGTGTCCTCGCGCGCCTTCTTTGTCTGCACATTTTGCAGTTGCTGGAGAGGCGAACATGAGCAATGCGATGAAAGCGATTACAGTTGTGAAAAGTACCATTGGGTGCGGAAACCTGGATGCGATAGGAATATAAAAGATTGGATTCCGATGAGTGCGAAGAAAACGAACAGCCCGGTACGCAAGATAAAACCGATTGATTTGAATCGGCGGGGCTGCGTTTGTATGAGACAGATACACTCGATACCTTGTACCTATTTTCATTCTAGCTGTTTATGCGGTTTTGGGAAGGAATTTGAGCGAATCTCTCAAAAATTCTCACGCCGAAAACCTGATAGTTGTGCAGCTTCAGAACGAAAGGTTCGGGAAGGTTCCACGAAAGCTTTCTCCAAAGCCGGCTCATCAACAGCTTCTTCAAAGGTGCCCCATTTTTTTCAACGGGTAACGGACTGCCACCACGAATCGTTCAATTTGAAATGAAGTTTTGCTCTTGCTCATCGCGGATGATCAGCCGGTTTTACACGCACAAAGCTAACTATATTTCATTGATATAAGTTTTCATGGCAGTGCGCATATGGCAAGCCAGGAATACAATTTCTGTACTCATTAAGGGCTCCAACCGGAGAGAGAACAATGTCTGTATTGACCAGCCTGGTAGTGGTAGTTATCGCCACGTATATTACGACCTGGTTCAATGACAAAGTCAGCCGCGCCGACTATCTGGCAGACGATTCCATTGAGCCGTCCTGAGCTCGCCTGAAGATCGAGCTGTTTCTACATTCGTGCACACAACCAACGACACAAAACCAAGCGGTGCCAAAGCCATTGACCCGGCAGGCTTGCGCGTCTGCATGGTTGCACGCCTCTTCTCGCCATCTGGCGGGCTCGAGCTTTATTGCCACAAAGTAGTCGAAGGACTGCTGGAAAGAGGAGCCCTTGTCACGGTCGTTTGCGAACAGAACCAGTCGAATTTGGCGCACCCGAATTTAAAGGTCCACTGTTTTGCACCTCCTGGCAAAAATCTCTCCAAGGCTGAGAAGCTCAAATACTATTTGGAAGTCACTTCAAACGCCGTCAAGGAATCGGGTCCGTACGATATCGTGCACAGCCAACATCACCCTGTGAATCCAGTTGATGTGGCGACATTCCACAATCACACGGTCTTCCGCCTTTCCCAGGTCGGGAAGCCCTGGGAACGTTTGCTAAACAACGCCAAGGTCACATTCACTCGCGCATACCAGGCGCGAAACGAAGTTGACAAACAACTTTCGACTGGCGCGAAGTGCCTGAATTTTACGTCGAAAACGACCCGCGATGATTTCTACAAGACATTTTCTTTGGGAAGCAAACCGTCGGTAATCTCTTATCCCGGCGCATCTCTGGCCGGTTCTTCAGATGCTGGAACAAATTCGAGGCAGACACGCAAAGACGGCGAGCCATTTACCGTGCTATTTGTCGGCAAGGGATTTCGCAAGAAAGGACTGGATGTTCTTTTAGACGCCATGCAGACTCTCAAATCGGAGGGCAAAAAATGCCGTCTTTTGATTGCCGGTCTTTCCAAAAAGCCTGCGGATAAGTTCCGCCTTGCAAGACTGGGCCTTGAAAGCGAGGTTGAGTATCTGGGTTTCCGCCACGATATGGAAAACGTCTATCGCCAGGCTGATTCAATAGTCTTGCCGTCACGAATCGAGCCCTTCGGTATGTCGCCGGTTCAAGGGATGCTGCGTGGTCTCGTGCCAATCGTGAGTGCAGTGTCCGGGGTGTCTGAGATTCTGACAGAAAACCAGGATGCTCTCATCTTGAAAAACCATCTCGATCACAGGGAACTGGCCGGGTTGATTGCGCGCCTTATGAACGATCGTGAACTGACCTCACGCCTATCTGCGGCTGCAATGACAACTGCTAAGGAAATCACATGGGAAAAGGCAGTAGAATCCACGCTTGTAGCATATGGACAGGCAATAGGAGAGCGAAAGTGAGCGCGTCGAAAAAGAAAAAGGACGCAAAAAAAACTGCGGCTAGCAAGAATGCAGAAACACGCCTCGATGAAAACCAGCAGACCGCAGGGCACGATGATGTTTCAGAACCTCAGACTGCCAATCAAGCGACCTCGGAAATCGCAGCACAACCCGTTGCAGAAGCTGCACCGGAAACTCCTGTCGGTGCCAACCGCTTGATTCATGAAACAAGCACGTACTTGCTGCAGCACGCCTACAATCCAGTCGACTGGTATGCATGGGGAGAAGAAGCTCTTGCCCGCGCGAAAAAGGAAGACAAACCGATACTCTTGTCGGTGGGTTACGCCGCCTGCCACTGGTGTCACGTCATGGAACACGAGTCATTCGAAGACGTGCCGACCGCAAAAATGATGAACGACAATTTCGTCAACATCAAAGTAGACAGAGAAGAGCGCACCGACATCGACGAAATTTACATGAAAGCGGTACAGCTCATGACCGGACACGGTGGCTGGCCGATGACCGTTTTTCTCACACCTGATTTGAAGCCGTTTTTCGGCGGCACTTATTTTCCGAAAGAGCCGCGTCACGGCATGCCCTCGTTCACTCAATTGCTCACGGCACTCTCCGAAGCTTGGCGCGACCGTCGTGCTGAAGTCGAGGAAAGCTCCGGCAGCGTGACCGAACATTTGAAAATGCTCGATAGTCTCAACGCGCGCAGCGAAGGAAAAACCGGCGCAGTGCAAGAAATCAGAAAAGACTATCTGCAAGATGCGGCTGATCGTTTGCTCGATGTTTTCGACCACCGCTTCGGTGGATTTGGAAATGCTCCAAAGTTTCCCCACACTTTTGTCTGTAAATATACATTACGAGAAAAAGTATTTATGGCATATAAGCATTCTACAGAAATCTCAGGAACTAGCTAACATTGGTTCATTGCCTTAGTTAG
>DTSE01000365.1 GCA_012965515.1 Candidatus Melainabacteria bacterium
CACCATCGAATTCGTCAATTCTACTCTGGCGATGATGTTTGGCGAGGAAAGGGACGCCTTGATAGGTCGGTCGCTAGCGTCCTTGGTTGCGCGTTCGCAAACAACTAGCGATGAAGAGTTTGCATCGCAATTGAAAGAAAAAGCGTTCGAGCGAGTTTCGGAAATAATCTGTTTGCGAAATGAGAACGAGAAATTTCCAGTTGAATTTTCCATGACTGTTTTTGAAACTGAAGAAGGTCCGCGCCGGCTGGGAATTCTCCTTGACGTCACTGAGCGGCAAGAGATTCAACGAATGCGGCAAGCATTTGTCTCTATGGTCAGCCATGAATTGCGTACGCCACTAACGGCGGTATCAGGGTTCATTTCGCTGTTGGAAATGGGAGCGTTTGGGGAGGTTTCTCCCGAGGCGACTGAGCAGGCAGGAAGAGCCGAGGCAAATGTTTCCAGGTTGATGAAATTGATATCCGACCTGCTTGACCTTGAAAAAATGGACTCCGGGACTCTAAATGTATCGAAAGCTAAATGCAAATTGCAGAAAATTTTGGAAGCTGTTGACGAGGCCTCGCGTACTTTTGCGGAAGGCAAAGGCATCAAACTCGAGATCGAAAGCGTCGATGGCAAAGATGATTCGCTTTATGCCGATGCAGATAGAATTGTCCAGCTGCTTGTAAACCTGATTTCCAATGCCGTGAAGTTTTCTCCCCAAGACGGGACTGTGAAAGTGACACATAGGTTGGACGAGGAGACGCTCGAAATGCGCGTTATCGACCAGGGGCGAGGAGTTCCCGCCAAGTACAAGGAAGTGATTTTCGAGCGCTTTCAACAGGTCGAGGTTTCTGACGCAAAGCAAAAAGGCGGAACAGGACTCGGGCTGGCCATATGCAAAACAATCGTCGAAATGCACGACGGCACCATAGCCGTCGACAGCGAAGAGGGAAAAGGCAGCACTTTCTGGTTTCGCATCAAACGCAGAAAAGCGTAGCAAGATACGTGGAGGAAGCGTAGGGAAATGTATGGAAGATGCGTAGGGGCGACGCATGGCGTCGCCCCTGCAAAATCTAAGAACAAAGCTTCTAGTGCAGAACTACGCAGTCGACCATCGCCACGCCGGACGAGATCATGTTGAGTTGTTCGGCTGCACCGCGCGAAAGGTCGATGATTCTGTCGGCAACGAACGGTCCACGGTCGTTAACTTGAACGACACAAGAATTGCCGGTTCTACGGTTGGTAACCAAGAGTTTGGTTCCGAACGGAAGGCTTCTGTGAGCAGCGGTCAGACCATTCTGGTCGAAACGGCTGCCATCGGCGGCGCGTCTGCCATGGAATCTGCCACCGTACCAGGACGCAGCGCCACTAAAAATCGCTTTTCCGGCCGCTTTCAATTGTGAGAGGTCTGGCTGCTCATTGGCGACTTTAGGGTATCCGGTCGGCAGTTGGGTAGCACCCAGGGCCTCCCGAATGGCATTAACGAGCTTCAGGCTAGCTTCCATTGGATTGCTGGAGGAAGCTTTTTGTCCATCGACAGCTTCCGGTACTTCAAACTTAATGGCAACCGCACCATCGACCTTAACTACCGCGAAATCTCCGTCCTTTGCAGGCAGGATTTTTTCGGGGTCGATTTTCTCGTTTTCAAAAATCTCTTCGAGCTGTTGTGCAATGTCTTCAGCTTTGTCGGAAGCGTCTCCGCGTGCGGTCGTTCCGCGATACATAAGGAAGTCTTTGCCGTTAACTGAAACAGCTGCGCACTCTAAATTGCTTTCTTCCCACACGTTTGCGTTTACTTCAGGAGCAATTTCCGCAGCCATGCATGAAGACGCGCCTGCCACGCCAATTCCTAGGGCGGCAACTGCACTTACAAACAAATATTTGGACTTCAAATTCAAACTCATAATCTGCTTTCTACTGGGGCTTCTTACTGGTCCGTTCAAACGACAATGTCTTTCTTCGTGTTGATACTTCTCTTTAGAAGGTCCCGGTGCTGGGCATTCCGAGGCAGGCGACAAGGTAGCAAAAACGCGGCAACCGAGTCAAAGATCTGTTGACAACTTGAACATTTCTCAGCGGGCGCAAAATTTCGCGCTTTCTTGGATAGAGTTAAGCCGCAAGTGGTTGACAGTTCGATCGATGTCCGGTAGGAGGTCTCCAAGATATATACAGGCTCCGCCCGTGGTGCTTGCTGTGATTAACGCGGGATAATCTTTCTTGATCACCATGGTTGTCAATTGTTCCGTGTAACGTAGTGTAAAACTTCACTCTTAAGCCCCCCTAATTTTGTAGGGTGATCCGTTATTGGCGCTCCATCGATCTCCGAAAAGGTGCATATCCAGAAGGATTCGAGCAGATCTAAAGTGGCAATATTTTCGGTCTGAATCGTTAACGAAGCGAAAGAATCGCTTGCATAAATTATTAGATGATGCAGGTATACGCTTAGGTTGTGTTGTGAGTG
>DTSE01000366.1 GCA_012965515.1 Candidatus Melainabacteria bacterium
AATCAATGAAGCTTTTGCTGTTGTTCCTTTGCAAACCATTCGGACTTTGAATTTGGACCCAGACCGGGTGAACGTAAACGGAGGCGCGATTGCGCTCGGTCATCCGTTGGGAGCGACGGGTTCGATTTTGCTTGTTTCCCTGCTCACGGCTTTGGAAAAAGAGGACAAAAACGTCGGTTGCGTCACTCTCTGTGTTGCGGGTGGACAAAGTATTTCTGCCGTCATTGAAAGGGTTTAGTGTTTATGAGAGATTATCCTTCCGCATGAATAGACGTTCTGACTGTCCAATTACTTGTACGCTCGACCTGATCGGCGACAAATGGACACTTGTTGTTTTGCGCGACTTGCTATTTTTCAACAAGACGAAATTCGATGAGTTGCTTGAATCGCCTGAGAAAATATCAACTAGTGTTTTGACCGACCGCTTGCACAAGCTCGAACGCGCCGGGCTGATCGAGAAATCGCCATACAGCACGCACCGGCTCAGAATGCGCTATACGCCAACCGAAAGAGGTAGGACACTTACTCCAGTCTTGAACGAAATAGTCAAATGGGGACGTAGGAACTTGAAGGATACTGTGATTTTCGACAGGGATTCTGCGCAGTATGACGAAGAGTGAAGTTCGTATTATTGGGTGAGCGAACGAAACGCAAACAAGACACAGGCACTTATTGTCTATAGTTTGTTTGCTATCTCAGCAGGGCTCTAAAAACATGCAAAAAAAGTAAAAAAGTAACGTATGGGTTACTGTGAGATCTGCTCAATCGTATGTCATTTATTGACGTCATTACTGGCGGTACTCATAGGCATCCCGCGTGAGTTTTTACCTGATTCTTGCTTTGCGCGCTTCTGCTGTTTTGCTGTGCGCGTCTATGATTTGGTGGCTGCTCTGGGTCGACTTCCACCGCCTTGATCTTGTCGAAGCAACAGATTTCGCAAATAGTTGCTATGTCGCCGGAAAAATCGCGCAATCCGGCAACCTTCAGCTTCTTTACCCGTCGATGACGGCCACAAGCTATGTCGGAAGTTCGTTTCCAGCGATGGCTCACGATTTGCTTGGTGCACTGCCTGTGGGGTCATATCCCGTTTGGCAATACTCCCCACTGAATGCGTTTTTGTTTTCATATCTTTCTTACTTCAACGTTGATACTGCATTACTCATTTGGCAGATACTCAATGGAGCTGCCACTGTCGCTATTGCGGCGATGATGTCCAAGTCGTTTCGATTGAAAATCCTTGACGCATTTTTATTCTGTTTTTGCTTTGCGCCTTGGTTCATGATGATTAAGTTTGGGCAGCAGGGGCTGATTTTCGGAGTGCTGCCGTTGTGTCTTTCGTTTTGGTTGGCTCTGAGAAAGAGATCTGTTCTTTCGGGTTTGTGTTTGTCCATCACTTTACTCAATACCTCATTATTGCCGGTCTTTTTGCTTCATTCGTGTATTGGCGGGATCGGAAAATTCTCCCTGGTCTTGCTTTGGGTGTTGTGTTTTGGATTGTGTTTCTTTTTCTCGCTTCTCCGCAGATATTGCTGCCGTGGCTTCACGGCCTTAAGCTCGCAGAGCTGTATTTCTTCGATCCGCATTTGGTGCATCGAACGTTTATATATACATCTCTGCCGGCACTCTCAATTTTGAATTTGCCGATTGAGTTTCGCGATGGAGCAAAAATTGTTTGTTATGGAGCTGCGGCAATTGTGGCGCTGGCAACACTGTTCGTCGGTGCGAGAGCGTGCAAGCGCTTGCAGAAACGCGAATTTTTCCTGTTGGCATTAACGCTGTCCTTCCTCGCAATGCCGGTGATTGAGCCACATTTGCTGTTCTACGATCTTTCGGGCGCGGCAATCGGGCTTTTGGGACTATGGGCGCTCAGCAAGCCGGAGATGCAGAAACTCGTTGGAGTCTCTGCAATGCTGTGGCTGACGATAACAGCCTATTTCTTGATTTTCGCATTTCAGCTATTGCAACCGCAGCCGCTCGTTTTTGTTCTCATTTTGAGCGGCGCGTATTTGCAGATTCTTCGCTACTTGATGCAGCAAATGCCTTCGATTGGCACTAACCTGTCCGCGCTGCCCGGAAAACCAGTGTCGCTCCCTTTTGAGACGCTCCCGGTGGGGGCAGAGCCGCAATCACCAGCGAGCCGTTAGGAAACAAGGCTAGTCGACATTTTGACACGTTGGTGCCACGTAGAATTTATATGAATTGCAGCAGCAGGTGGCGAGCTGAGGTAATTCAAATGGGTCGCGATTTTATAGAAGAGAAGGCTTATCGGTTGGCGCAGGACCTCGACAGGGGCGGCGGTGACCTTGTCGCCGAGAAACTTCGCCAGGACTCAATTCGTTTGCCTGAGCAGGACTTTGCTCGCCTGGTCAACTTGACGCAGAATTATGAACGCCCGGGACAGGGTGACGACTTGCAGACGCGTCAGACGCCCGGCGGAATTGCCGTCGACGTACAAAAGTATCTTGGGCGCGATCGCCACGGTAATGATGTAACCAGACCAATACCTGCTGGCGAGATTGTTTTCTCAGACATTTATGAAGACCAAGGGCGCGGTAGACGCGGTGGACACCACCATGACGGACATCGCGGCAATCAAGACGGCATCGATCCTAAGGATGTAGCCATCGGAGCGGTCATTGGTTTTGGAATTGGCAAGATCATCGAACATCAGAACGATAAGAGAGATGAACGCCGCCGCGACGAACGTCGACGCGATGATCGCCGATATCCTCATAGATAGATAAAGACTTGTGCGTCCCATTGCACCGGAATCTACCAGCGATTCCGGTGTTTTTTTGGCGGGATTGAAACGCCGCCAGGCCCAAGCGAGCAGACTTCCTTCGTGTTTTTCCCGCCGATGGTCACAGATCGGTCATCGAAAACTGGAAATATGAGCTCAACCGGCACAGACTGGAGTTAGCGCAATGAGTCATAGAATTGAGAGTCACGCCAGGGAACTGGCGGGAATGTTGGACAGCGGGCAAGGACAGCAAGTCGCGCAAATCATGCGGCAAGACATGGCTTCCATGAGCGAACGAGACTTCAATAAACTTGTACAGGCGACCAACCGTTATGAGAAAGACGGATGTGGAGACGACTTGATCACCACTTTGAGCAAGTATGGGAATGGAACCAGCGTGGACGTGGTCGTTAATCGGCTGGACCGGAACGGCAATCCCTACCAGTACGCGGACACCGTGCGCGAGTGGGTAAAGCCTGCTCAGCGTGATTACGGACATCGCGACAACTCATATGGATGTCCGCCCCATGCGGAAACTGCGAACCATAGTCAAAGACCGTGGGAACGGGCGGGATATCACAGCTGGAACAACAGCAGAGACTACAACTACCGGGACTACAATTATCGCGACTACAACTACCGAGACTACAACCATCAGCCCTATCGTCATCAAGGCTTGCGACCCGAGGAAGTCATTCTTCCTTTGATCGGAATGGGCCTAACGGCCGCTTTTGCGTTTGGAAGAAACAATCATCATCAATTCCAACCGCGGCAACAGTTCTACCCGCAGTCCTACAATTTCGCGCCAAACTATTACAACACGGCTAACTACTACCATCCGAATCAATATCATCAACGCCGATACTTTTGAGTTTGATTTGATTGATTGCTTCTAGCGAGCGCTTCATGTATTCAACGCTCTTTTCTGTGGCCCAGTAGAACTGGCGAGCTCTCCAGTAAGCATCCTCATCCTCTTGCGGATCAGTACGTGCTTCCTCTGCGCGCCATTTGATCAGGTCTTCCTCAAGCTTCTTTAGGGTATGGCTTGTGGAGGCTTGGCATGATTGCGTCGCGAGTTCAACTATGTACGAGCCTTTCTCTCCCGCGTTTATAACGCTTTGCACACGGTGGGAAACTTGCTGCTCCAGCTTGCAAAGTCGCTGATCTGCGACTTCCAGTAAGAGATTGAATTCCTGCATGAGCCGTTCATTGTCTTTTGAGAAATCGGGGAATTCAGCTACCAGGCTCTTGATTGTAGAGCTAAGCGATTCGCTCAACTCTGTTTTGGATTTGATGGAACGGAGGAGGTCACGCAGGACAATTATCCGATGAACTATCACGTTGAAGCCCTGTAGTTTGGCTGTAAGTTCAATGTTTTGTTGTCTCGTGCTGGGTACGTGTCTATGCCATTCTCGTACTGATTCAACACACTGAGCTTTTCGTTTGAGCGCCTCTTCAGCCAACGTCTGATTTCCTTGTTCGGTCGCCATTTGAGCACGAACTTCCCAACGCTTCGCCGACTCCATATGGTCGGCAATTTTCATCATTGCCACTTTTTCAGATGCGATTGACTGAGTAATGTGATTTAACGCTTTCTCGCGGCTTTCCTTCAATTTTTCCAGAGCGTTTTCCACTTTCTTGTCACTAGGAATTGGAGACGGTATGAGGTCCTTCGCTGCAGCAGCGAGTTTTGAGAACCATCGGTCGTCTTTTGTTTCCGGCATTGGTTACTGTGTTCTCTTATACATTGCTGATGGTTGCAGAGATTCGTACGCTTTCTCAAGAATCAGCTGATAGACTTCCAGGCGCAGACTCTGCTTCTCGCAGTGCTGTCTGTGTACGCTAAAGAGTCGAGATTCGAAACGATTACCTTGCTCTGCGTGAAGTTTTTCCTTTGCCAGAAGTTCGAAATGCTTTTCCGTCTGTTCGGCCAACTCTGCTTTCAGAAGCGGAAGTTGAGTCTTTATGCGCTTTTCCAATTTATGCCTTTCACTTGATCGCATGCGGGCAGCGTGCCGACCATCGATGTGTGCATATTCTTTTAGAGCATTACTTTCAAGTGCTTCGAAACGTTCGACAAGATTGGCTGTCCGCGAATCAGACTCAGTTGAAATTTCGCCAGAAACAAACTCCCAGATTGAGCGCAACAGCATGGTGTGGTCATCTTGCTCGCTAGCGACGAAAGCCGGCAGCGGAGCGAGAAACACGCTGAGATAGTAAAGTCGCCGTTCAACAGCTTGAAGGTGCGCGAGGAGAAAAACCATCTTGCGATTTTTCTTACGCATCGCAGCCGCCTGTTGTTCCAGGATGGTAGCCTTTTCAAGCTCTCTGAAAAAGAGCTTGACGGCAAGTTTTGCAGCGTGCGTGTCACCCCTCTGAATCTTCGCCAGTATTGCGGCTCTGTTATGTCGTGTCTGTTTACGCGCAAGAACTGCATTGTCTGTCAGGCAATTTGCGACTACGCCATTTTGCTCCACATGGATTTGTGCAGTTTCCACAAACTTTGCAAAACGAGCGTGCGCCAGCGCGACACTTGGTTGCCGCTCAAGCGCGTATTCGACTAGCTCGTCCAGCCACTCAATAACGCATTGCGTCAAGTCATTCATTGACATGATGGAAACCGCTCTGAGATGCGATTATTCCATTTTGCCATGAATTGCCGGACTGGTCCTCAGGGTAATTCCTGAAACCTGAACTAGTGTTGCGTAAGCTGAACGCAGATGCCGCCGATAACGATGAGTGCGATGCCCAAAAGACGGGTGGCGTTAAAACGTTCCTTCAGGAAGAAAATGGTGAAGCCGTACATCAGTAGTGGGTAGCAGCCCGTAATTGTGATTACGTAAGACGCGCTTGCCATGCCGAGAGCCGCGAGATAAGACCAACCACCGATTGCCAGAGTCAGGGTGGAGAGTCCGGTGAAAACCCAGGCTTGAGGCGCCCGTAGTTGCGGGCGTTTCTTCGCAATCAAGAAATAGAGGCAGAATGGTATCAATGTAGTGAGGTTCAAAACCAGTTCCACGAAGTACACCACCAGTGGTGGCGCCATGCCGACAGCAATTTTGTCGAACAGACCTTTGATGCCCCAGGTGAGAGTGGCAAGAACGACACAAACAGGAACAACGAACTTAGAAAACGAGTTCTGTTGAGGCTTTGATGGAGCTTTTATCGTTTGAACATTAAGATTGACTGTCTCCACCGGTCGCTCTAGAACGGCTACTGAGCCTCGATTTGAAGATGGAGGGCTGAAGGGGAATGGTTCGTTCCCAGCGGAGCGACGAAGTTTTTCTAAAGCAAGCCGTCTGTCATCCCCAGGGATCTTGCCTTCGTCTTTTTGATGTTTCTCACCAGTCAAGCCAACCGAGAAAACACCTGCGGCAATTAGTGCGCCACCGAACATTAGCCCAGGCACGAGCTTTTCGCCCAGGATGAACACTGCCAAGATCTGCGCTACAAGCGGATATCCAGCTGTAAAGCCGAGCACAAAACCAGCTTCAGCCCGTGACATAGCGGTCACATAGCTGATCATGCTAACTACGTAAAAAACCGCGCCGATTGCACAATAGTAGATTAGGGGACCACTCGCTTGCCAACCGGGGTGGAAAGCGTTCAACATCCAGAGGCAGAGCGGCACTTGGGGTAATTGGCACACTAACATTGCGAAAAGAACGTCGCGATTGGACGCGAAGTGCAAAGCCTTCTTGTCGAAAATTCCCCAGACGCCCCAGCAGGCAAGACAGATGAGCACGAGCCCGTTCAAGCCCCATTGGGCGAACGTGTTTGGCTCAAAAAGGCTGGTCAAGCCCGGAAATGGCATGGCGATCTTTGGAGGCTGCGGGTGTGCAAGTCATGCCAGGGTACCATTGAGTGCGTAATCAAGTGAAACTCTTAGGCTGTTTTTAGTAATTTCAATTACAGAAAGCTTCCGCCTTCCGCGCTAGCTGCTAATTAGACGCGGCTTAGCTCGGACCCTGTGTGCTTCTTGCGTCGCATGAAGTTTGAACTTGAATCTCTTCGTTTTGAACTGCGAGTACGACCTGTTCATATAGATTGCCGTCTGCTGTAGCGAAAAGAAGTGTTCCGTTGTCGGCTGTGTAGGCATGTGGACTGATTCTGTTTAATTGTGTCCAGAATCCTGCTTCGAAGCCGTGAGGTTCAATCTGATGTAGACCTGAATTACGGCTTACCGAGCAGGTCTTCGATGAACACTGTGTCGGTTACGCTGGTAACATCTGAGACTCTGGCGACTTGTCTGTATTTCGGAATTTGCCAGTACTTTTTGTCATCGGGAATTTGCTTTGTTGAGGTGGTGTTGAGGTATGCTCGCACTTTCAGGCTATCTGAAAAGCGAGATTCTTCCCTGAGCGGAACACCGTCCATCGTTGGTAAGGTTTGCAGCTGCGAAAGCACTTTTACCAGTTTCGGAGCGATTCGAATTTTGTCGGAAGTGTAGAGCGTATAAGTTGCGAAAACCCGCTTGGTTCCGCCAGATACAAAGCCCACGCCACCGCCCTTGAATAGAAGCTTGTCTTCCATCGCTTTGTAGCACTTGGTTGTTTGGGACGCTATGACGGTTTTATTGGGATCTTTTGCTGGACCCCATTTGAACTTGGTCAGGTTCTCCCCGCCAATCTGCATTATTTGTGAAAAGCTATGCTCATACTTGTCCCACGGCAGTGTGCAAATGACCTTTTTCGCGTCAGAGAAAATCCAGACGTTGCCGGTATTCGCATCGGCAATCAATGTGTTGCCTGCTGAGGTGTTTTCAACGCGCAGTTTTTCGGGGAATACGTACACCAATTGATCGCCGTTAGCCTTGTGCCTTTGCGCTAAAAGCCAACCGCTTGAAGCCTGTGCCGGCGCGCTCTCTGCGCGGGGTGCTGATACGCTGCAAACAATTAGGGAAACGATAAAAAGCGGCAGGCGAAAACTGTTCAACTCTTGTACCTTGCAAGCGTAAGAGAAAATCATAACCCAAACCGAATTTCGCTGGGTCTTGAACACTTTCATTTGCACTTTTTTTAGCACTGGTAATTGGATGAAGAAGACATTTCATCTGTTTGCTGTTGTTCTGATATTTCTGCTGGTTTTGATGCCGCCTGTAATGCCAGGTTGAAGTCTAACAACCACGCGATTTAGATAGGTAATGCCCGCCTCTAGGCTCCTTTAACTGAAATGAGCAGTGCAAAATTTTGATCGCTGTGGCGAACCATCGAGACCGAACCGTCGGGCATCGGTTTGGCTTTTACACAACCTGAGAAAGGACTTTCATGATCACCTTGATTGTGGATATGGCCAACGGCAGCGTGTCTGCAATGTTGGCGACGCTTGCGCTGTCGGCCTTTGGCATCCTTTGCATTGTCCTGGATGAAACGGATGAAACCAAAGATTGGATCGGCGTTTTTGCTTTCATGGGCATTTTGATTGGAATCTGCGCGATCATTGTCGGCAAAGTCAATGGACTTACCGCTCGCGAAATTCAGTGGTACGCGTTCTGCGGACTATGCTTTTCGCCTTGCACGTATGGCATGTATCGGGTCTTCTATTTAGCCATACGGTTGCTGCGGCGCTTCTTCAATTGGCTGTTAAAAAACGGCAATAAGGAGTAAGTGAGATGGGACTGGCAATTGCCCCTCACATCTACGTGAACCTCCTGCCCACCCTTCTTTTCGTGTCCGCTGGAGTCGGACTATGCGCACTCCTGTGCATATATTCTGGCGAGCGCGAAATACTTAAGATCTGGAGCAAAAGCATGATGTTCATTGCGGTTGTCCTCGGGTCCGCTTGTGTGTTCCTCTTGCTCGTGCTGTTCAATCTGCTGAGCTGGACCGCCTTCCTGGGGTATCTGGTCTGCTTCGGGCCGGCCCTGTGGTCCGCGATCCGTGCTCTCACCAGTCCGTGGACAAGTGCAACAATCGGAAAGGAAACCTAGATGGAAACCTTGTTTTCAATCTTGATGGCGATCATTGCTTTGGTCGTCATCCTGTTCGGCGGTTTCTGGCTTGGTGTTGGCTTCATCGCTTTGATCAACTGGATTATCTTCAGCATCATCGATTGGTTCGACAAGCGGCGCAGCGGTCGGTAAGCGGAAAGGCGGTGGGCGGAGGGAGCAGTCATATGCTCGCTCCGCCTTCTTCTCTGTTTGAAAAACTCAAAAAAACGCCAGCATTTTGCGAAAGAATGGCTAGACTGGGCATAATTGAAGAGAAATGTATAGTTTGCGAAAACATCG
>DTSE01000367.1 GCA_012965515.1 Candidatus Melainabacteria bacterium
GCCAGCATCTGGCTGACATTGTCACGCAGCATCTGCGCCTGACCGCGTGTGCCCGGGTCGATTCCAGCGGCTTGCCTGGAATTGACCAGGTTGGTTGCGGATTGCTGCAACTGGTTCAGTTGCATTTGAAATTGGGGTGTAACATTGCCGCCGGCATTTCGCTTGAGTTGACCCACTTGCTGCTTGAAAGCCTGCATGGCAACACAACATTGCATGTCATTGCCTCTGGGTTGAGGCGCCCAGCGTCCAGTCGATTGCAAGAATTTCTGCAAGCGGTTACTGACTTGATCGGCGCTCGATTCGAGAGAATTTAAGTTGGAGGAAAAATTGGCTGAGCCGCCGCCAAATTGTTGATTGCCGCCGAAGAATTGCTGCCCGCCAGCGTATGGCTGATTTCCACCAAAGAAGTTCTGCCCAAAACCCGTGCCAGTGGCTCCACTTTGATAGGGTTGACCAAACTGATTTGTCTGAAACTCATTCTGCTGAGAATTGCCCTGCAAGAGCTTTTTGAGAAATTGAGCGTGCGCCGGCGATGTGTTGGCAGACGCCAACAAAAGACTGAGCGAAATTGAGGCAATTGCAAGTCGGTTTGAATTCATCTGTTCACGTGTGTTGCCAGAAGGAGAATAACCATCATATTCTAAACGATGAATTGGCGCTGCAAGCCAAAAGAAGCAATAGAAATCCGATGGAGTCTTGCGATTCCACCGGATTCCTGGGTCTCTGTTTTTCAGGCTGACAACCTGAGTCGCCTGCCGAAAACTTGTTAATATGCCAATCAACGAACGAATTTATATGCCGATCATCGAACGAATCGTGGTGAGCAAACCCGGCTGCCTGGTGTGCAGGTAGTCCAGGAAGCGCGGGTCAGAATACTGATTCCAGCCGTAAGGGCCGTTGTAGTTATTGTTGTTGTACAGCAAGTACTGAGCGCGCATTTGTGCTTCTAGCTGGCGCTGACGCTCATTTGCCTGTCTGCGTTGCAGGCTGGCGAAATTATGGCGGTACCAATCACGTTGATCGTTCCAATTATTGCCCCAATGACTCTGCCAGTAGCTGCGATCGCGCTGCTTAACGGCTTTCTTATAATTGTTATACTGCTTCTTTTGATACTTTTGAATTTGCTTTTGGTTGCGGTGGTTCCAGTTGCGGTTGCGATTGCGCCAGTTGTCGTGGTCGTCAGCAAACGCTGCTAACGGGCTGACAATGGACAACAATAGAAGTCCAGTCAGAGCGCGGCGAGTAAACGCGGTAGTCATGAGGCTCCTCCAAAAAATAGGCAAAATAGCTCCGACGAAAGAGCCATTTGATTTACCTAACGGGTGACGAGCTCAACAGCCCCCGGTTCCCGAACCTTTCTACATTTTCTTGGAAAAACCCTACATTTTGCCTTTCGAACGCAATATCTCCTTAGGATCGACAGTCTCAGGCAGGTCCGTTTTTCCTGATTCGCGCAACTTGAACATCACTCTATCCACAACGAAACCATCCGGCTCTATGCAATAAGCGCCCGAGAACGGATAGCCAAAAAGAAAGACGAGGTAAACATTGAGAGCCAATGTGCTTGCGATCACAACGGTCATCAACGCCTGCCCTACGACGCTAGATAATCCAAGGAAATAAGAAAAGCTCAAAGTCAGCACGCCACCAATGAACAGGACTGTCCACAGCTCTGTCGAAACACCGTGTGCGCAGGCTATCAGCCGTGCACGCCGATTGTCACCAAGTTCGGAAACTCTGTCCAAACTCATTTGGCGAATATCTTTTTGATCGTCTGCTGTTGGTTTGAAATCGATGAGCACATTCCATAATTCACTAACATGGCCGATAGCCTTGGTGCAAACCTTCCCCTTCTTCATCGACTCCCACTCGTCGTCAATTACGGTGTCAACATAACTGACTGCCAGCGTTTTGACTTTCTTCCTCTCCGGCTCAGGCAGCCCTCGTGCGAGTATATAAACATCGGCAACGGCATTGGCTTCTTGCTCGATGACTCCTCGCAAATCAGTCATATTTGTCATCGCGTCGACCACAATCAATCCAAGAAGGACAGCGTAAAAAGTACCGACGACTTGGAAGCTGTTGCCGGCAACTTCATTGAAAGACCTGAGGGTTTCGACACCTACGAACCGGCGTACAAGAAGCATCCCGCACACTGCCAGCGCGGAGACAACGAACATCACCAAAAATCCAATGAAGTATGCGTTCATTCACTTATCCTGTTGAAAAACTTGAAACATCTGCAGAACAAAATTATTTGTTTGGACCAGCGAACGGCTTGCCTTTGGTTTCCGCCAAAGCAGTGACACCGGATATGCCACCAAAGCTCATGCTCTCGACTGCCGATGATGGAACTATAACAGTCGCAGTACCACCGGTTTTCATCACTTCGTAAAGCATATTCATTCCACGCAAGTGAAGTGCCATTGGGTTGTCGC
>DTSE01000368.1 GCA_012965515.1 Candidatus Melainabacteria bacterium
ATGCTAGCGCGAGAAACCTTAAGTACTCCGATGGATCTATTTGCTTTGACATCAGAGAAAGAATTAGTTCCCGTAAAGGTTTCTACGGTTTCCTTTGGTGTCGATGAGGGGCAAAAGTTTCTTACCGTAGTCGCCGACGAGACAGAATCGTACAGGTTGAAGCAAGCAAGATCCGAATTTTTGTCTATGATAAGTCACGACATGCGTACTCCTCTTGGTACTATCAGTGGTGTCTTGCAACTGGAATTGAAAGGTGTGAATGGTGATTTGGGGAAAGAAACTGGTGATCGCTTAGAAGTCGCATTGAAGAGCGCTTCGGTCCTTTTGGAATTGGTTAATCGCGTTCTAAAAATTGAGGAAATTGCAACTAGTGATATAGAACTCAATCAAGAAAAAATTGACATTGCGGAAGTGACGAAAGAGGTTGAGTCAATCATAGCACCTCAACTGGAAGCAAAAAATCTAAAGATCGTGAACAAGGTCGAGAGTACATCAGTGTTTGCGGATCGCAGCTACATTCAAGAAGTGATTATGAACTTGGTATCGAATGCGGTGAAGTATTCGCCGGAAGAGGGGGAGATCCGACTCTCAAATAAGACAGACAATAATCAAGTAATTGTTGAAGTTGCTGACCAGGGCCCGGGCGTTCCCTCATCAAAAAAGAATTCTATTTTTGAACGCTACAAACAAGCCGACAAAAAACGCGATGCAAAACTCGGCTTTGGGCTCGGGCTGTCAATCTGCAAAGCAATCGTCTTGCAGCACGGAGGCTCAATCGGTGTTCGCGACGCAGATGGCGGCGGCTCCGTTTTCTGGTTCAGTTTGGATGCAAGATCGTAAGGGCGATGCTATGCATCCCAGTTTCAGGCGTAGTGGCGCGTTGCACGCGCCCTTGTTGTACAAGGGGCGACGCCATGCGTCGACCGGTTTTCACCGGGATTGCCGTCTTCCAGTCGGCACTTGAGCCGCCAGGATAGCGGTGCTTCGGCCGATCTTCCAGCCTAATTCTTCTTACTCTTGATGCTCGTTTCCATGACCATTTCCAGCGCCATTGCTCGCTTGTTTCGCGGCAACGAGGTCTTCATTGTTTTTGAGAACGGCTTTGTCAGAGAGATAAGTGAAAGCGTTCGGTGAAAGTTCGCTCTGGCTCTCCTTTCCAGTTTTAGTCTCTCTGCCGTCTTCCTGCTCCACACCCTTTTTCGGAAGGAAACGACTGATTGCTCCAAGCGCTTCAGCTGTGGTTTCCGGGAAGAGTGCTTTGAACTTCGCAGCGAATTTCGCAGGCATCGTAATGATCAACTCCGCATCACCATATCTGCACGCATCAATAATTTCCGATGCTGCGCGTTCAGCATTCGCCGACAAAAATGGCAGCGAGTTCATTGTGCTGAAAAGAGCATATTCCAATTTGTGTTTGCCTTTGAACTTGGCATTCACATGACTTCCGGTGCGCATTAAGCCAGGGCACACTGTAGTGACGAAAATGTTGTCTGGCATCAGTTCATACCGGAGACCTTCAGAAAGCCCCGCTAAGGCGAATTTACTCGCATTGTAGGGCAAAAGATGCGGCACGCTTATCTTTCCGCCGATCGAAGCAATGTTCACTATGCGACCAAACTTGCGCTCTTTCATGTGCGGAACGACCGCCAAAGCCGCATATAGCGGCGCCCAGAAATGGCTGTCAAGCGCATTTCTGTAATCGTCGGTGGTCATTACTTCTTGTGGGCCAACCTGAATTACGCCGGCGTTGTTGATAAGGATGTCAATAGCGCCCATCTCTTCGATTATCTTCGCAAGCGTGTCCTCGACTTCTTTTTGAATGGTCACATCGCACTCAAAGGTACGCAAGATTGCATCTTGGTTTTTCAACTGTTCTTCGGCAGCTTCCAACTCTTCTGTGTTTCTCGCCAATAGCACGAGCTTGGCGTTTTCCTTCGCCAGTCTGCGCGCCAATACCAAACCGAGTCCGCGGCTTCCGCCGGTGATCACGACGACTTTGTCTTTGAAGTCAATGCGTCGCATCATGCGATTCACTGTTGTTGCTGCATTTAAGACAGTCGCACCGATTCCCAGCAATACGAATTTATTTTGAAACACAGATGTGTCCTCCGCCAAATATAGATGCCTGTCCGACAAGGGCATTTGGTCGAAGTTCCATCTAAATTCAACTTGCGATCAAAAAGTATTGTGCCGCGCGAAGTGCTACTTGGAAACGCGATCAGTAGCTACGAATGCTTTTGCTTTTCAAAGCTTCGACTTTTGCCATTTCGCGTTTTACAAAGCTGACGAATCCTGGATCTAGCTTGTTTTTCGACGACTTATCAATTGCTTGCATGTAGAGCGAAATGGCATTTTGGCATGCATTCCAACAAAGTTCACCTTGTCCTTTCAGCATGTAGAAACTTGCACGCGCCCTTGTTGTACAAGGGGCGACGC
>DTSE01000369.1:0-490 GCA_012965515.1 Candidatus Melainabacteria bacterium
CTCTCTTTCTCAAACCAAGACGAACCCGGATTGCTCCCAATAACAGCTTTAGGAACCATGAGCATTTCCTCTCCATGTTGACCGCCCAGGGATGAAAGGCTGTCTGCGTGTTTGGGGTGATTTAGTCTGCAACACCCACATAACACTCATATAACGGTCCAATCGGCATTTTTCAGGTACAGCGAAAAACTCGAGTTTTTCGCTGTACCGGCGCAAACTTCAAAACGCCCACAGGTGCAGCTTTTTGGTTGGTCCGGCTGCTTGCAACTCGTACCAGCAAAGGGCGAAAGGTCCTGAAAGCCCGACCAGTTGGCACTTTCATTCCAGCCATATACAGCGAAAAACTCGAGTTTTTCGCTGTACCTGAACGCAGCTCTAATTGAGTGCATCCATGGTGAATCGTGCACATTTTTTACTATCTTCTATAATTGAACAAACACCAAGAAGAGTAGACGCAGGGACACCCTTTTGGTAAAGGGTGCCCTTGCGC
>DTSE01000369.1:535-8932 GCA_012965515.1 Candidatus Melainabacteria bacterium
TTTATCCGAGAACGAAGTTGGTTATGCCTTTCAGCATCCCATCTCTTCGTCAGTCCAGAGCGACTGAGGAACCGGCAGACCGGTGCGCACATCCCGCAGAGCGAGATGGTACATCGGACCACCAGACCAGGGCGTGGCCTGGACGTATTCCTCATACACCTTCCCGTTGGGCATCGTGTAGCGCTTCAGGTCAGCGACCTTATCGCAGTAGACGCCGGGGAGAGTGCCGATCACCTGGATGCGCGCCACCGGGAGATTGGTCCACCTGGAGAAGCGCTTGCGCCTCCCGTCAGCGAACACGTTCACCCCGAACTGACGCACCTTCTCCTTGCGGAGCACGGTCTTGCGAGCCCAGTCGTTGAGCCCAATGTACTGATCAAAACGAGCCATGGTAGTTTTCCTTTCGGTTGTTGGACAAAGTTCTCCCGGACGCGGAATTGCGCCGGAAGTTGAACTGCTCTTGCGCTGACACGGAACAACCGACTGGTTTGCCGGGCGCCCGCATTCAGTCGCAATGGCAATCCGACGAAGTAGCTTGCCGCCCATTCGGCAAAGCCACGTCAGGTCGGTGAGAGCCTGCGAGTCGGCGAGGGACAGCTTCGAACCACAAGGTGGTTGAAGCGTACTTCGACGGTTCATGTAATTGAAACTACGAAGTCCAGCGAAGCTAGATTCGTGTTTCTTGAGAGGGACGTTTTCGAGAAAGCTCGCAAAAGGTCGCTCAACTTTCATTCGACTCAGGCTGTCGTAAGTTCACTTCGTTCATACCGTTAGGTATCGCCACTGCTGCTACGTTTTTCGGATCTAGCCTCTCGCAAAAGACGAGGGCCTGTAACCACGTTTCCTCTGCTGTACCGGATGATTCGCAAGTCGGTGAATGGTCGATGCGCCAAACTCCCAGCTCTGCAATGTGGGGCAGGCTGCAAGTTTGCTCTATGGCGCGGATCAGAACCACACACGAACATGCGAAGAAGGAAGAATTTGTCTAGGGCAAGGGCCTTGGTTTTCTTCGATTTGTTTCCGGAACGGGTTGGAGGAATAAGTGATATTTTCACCCTACGCATGCGCAGGTGATTAGGCAAGCTGTATGCCTAAATACTAGACAGAGATTTTGATTTGTTAGAGTTCATCTCCGTATAACAGTGAGCAGGGCTTGCGCCAGCACTGCAAAATCGCTTCGCGTCGCTGTGCTAGCGTCTAATCTTTCCCGCGCAAGCTATTCGAATTTATAACCAAAGCCTTTCTGCGTCGTGATTCGCGATTCCTCCTTGCCCTGAACCGCGAGTTTCTTGCGCAAACGCATCACTCTCTGACGGACCGCTTCCTGGTCCGTTTCGGATTTGAATACGCGATCTAAAAGTTCAGCCGCATTGAACAAGCGCCCTGGATTTTTGACGAACAGTTCCAGAAGCGAAAATTCGCCGGGAGTGAGGCCGATATCTTTGCCGCTCACGGTGGCCACTTTAGTGACCATATCGAGCGTTATTTCTTGATAGACAAGGCTTTCACTCTCCATGGTATGCGGACGACGCAGAAGGGCCTTTACGCGCGCTAAAAGTTCCGCATACGAAAACGGCTTGGTCAAATAGTCATCGGCGCCGCAATCGAAAGCCTGCACCTTGTTCGTCACCGACGACTTACCGGTGAGAAAGAGAACAGCTGCCGTGCCGCCCGAATTTCGATACTTGTTACAGACATCGACACCCTGCAAACCCGGTAAGTCCCAGTCGATGATAGCCAGGTCGTAATGATGGGCGAGCAACTGTTCCAGCCCTTCGGCGCCATCACCCTTGGTATCAATCACATGTCCGTGAAACGCCAATCCCTGCTCGATAATGTCAAGCTGAGTGTAGTCATCTTCAATCACCAAAATCCTAGCCATGAACCTGTCAATATCTCCCAATAGTCACAGAGGCGCCGGACACAGCTATTTTCCACAAATGATGTTCCATATACCGCTGAGACTGAGATTGAGTTCACAGGTGTATCTACCTGTAGAATTTAGCAGTCACAGGGTGGAAAGTGCCTGTTTCCGACTGATAACCGCCCCCAATGTTAAAGCTCAAGCTCACCCATCAAATTCTTCTGGCAATTATGCTGCCCTTGCTAATCGAGGCGGTTTTTCTCGCCACGGCACTGAAAAACCTTTCCGAATTGCAAGCGACCATCGAACAGCAAAACAAAGCTTCCAAGATTTTGACCCTCGTCACCCTGGTTTTTCAAGAAACGAATCTAGCGGGCGGCAGCTTGATGCTCTTCAAAATGAGCCATGACAAAAGGCACGTCGAGGCGGCTCAGTCCGTCGCCAATGATTTGATGGCACACTCCAGGCAACTGCAGGAAGAAGTTCTGCAAATGCCAAATCGCCCGCCCACCATCGACAGGTTTCTCAGCATCATCCAGGAAATCAACGACACATCAATGAATATCGCCGGTATTGCCGCCGAAAGTTTTGAAGTGAACGAGCAGCGATTTGTCTCGAAGTTCATGAACATGAACAAGCGCATTGAAATCGCCGGCAAGGAATTACTGGACGATCAACAGAACCGGCAAGAGGCACTTCGCAAAGCCCAGGCGGAATCGCGAACACGGCTGCAACAGACTATTTCTATCATGGCGGCAGCCAATGTTTTATTGGCAGTTGGATTTGCAGCCTGGATGACACTAGGCTTTTCTCGCAAGTGGAACGTACTGATGTCGAATACCATCAATCTCGGAATCGGCAAAGAGCTGCTGAAGCCAATCGGCGGGGGCGACGAGCTGGGTCGGTTGGATAGCGCGTTCCACACAATCGCACAAGAACTCGAATTAGCCAGGCAAAAAGAGCGTGCACTTGTTGATCGAACCGTACAAGTAATTTGCTCACTCGATCAATCAGGAAAAATCTCGCAGATAAACCCTGCTGTAACTCGCCGTATCGGCTACGAACCAGAACAAATTCTGGGAATCAATTTGGTCTCACTGATACACCCGGACGACCGAGAGCTCGTACACGAGCAGCTCTCGACGCACCGGCTTTCCTCTGAGGAAGTCGTTTTCGAATGCCGTCTCAGAGATGCAAACGGTCACTACAAGTCGACCGAATGGACTACAAGCTGGTCGCTTAAAGACAAAACATACTTCTGTGTCGTTCTCGATATCACCGAAAAGGTTGCAGCAGAAAATCTTAAGAAAGACATGCTCGCGATGATTAGCCACGATTTGCGAACGCCACTTTCGTCGCTCAAGCTAATTCTGGAATGCGCTGGACAAGGGGTTTATGGAACCCTTTCCGACCGCGGCATCTCGACTATGAAGAACGCCCAGCAATCATCCGACTATTTGATCAACATGATCAACGATCTCTTGGACGTTGAGAACTTCGAAGCTGGCGGTCTTACACTGGACATCGAGTCGCATCCAGTTTCTTCCATCATTCATATCGCCAGGGACATGGTTGAACCAAACGCTGAGAAAAAACAGATCAAGCTTGACGTTCAATTGCAATCATTCGATGTCCGAGCCGATGGAGAGCGGATCAACCGCACATTGGTGAACCTGCTCGGCAATGCCGTCAAGTTTGCTCCGGACAAAAGCACCATCACTCTCGCCGCAAACCCGTCGCAAGACGGAAAGTGGGCTGAATTCTCAATTCGCGATGAAGGACCAGGCATTCCGCCTGAAAAGATCGAGCTTGTTTTCGAAAAGTACCGGCAGGTAGGCACACGCTCAGAGGGCGAAAAGAAAGGCTCCGGACTCGGCTTGGCAATCTGCAAAGCACTCGTCGAAGCACACGGCGGCAATATCGGCGTCAGGAATTTGGAACCGAAAGGTTGCGAATTCTGGCTCAAAATCCCCATTAACGGGAAGACATCGTAGTTTCGGGCAGACGACCAGTTTTATTCAAAGCATCAACAATGGCCAGATCATTCTGCGCTTTACCTAGATCTCCCAACTTTTTATAAGCCTCGGCGCGCCACTGGTACCACATTTGTACATCTCGATCGATGACAATTAACTGTGAAAGGATAGCAACGGCATGAGAATAATTGCCCTGCTTGAAGGCCATCTTCTGACTCAAATCAAGCGCCGGCACATTGTCCGGATGCTGGCTCAAAACAGTTTTAACTAGAGCTGACGCTTTGGCAATTTCACCCGTATAGAAGTAGGCTATTGCCAGCTTTACCTGGCTTTCTACAAGCAAAGAAGATTCCCGCAAAACGGAAAACCCTGGCAAACCCAGCGCCTCTTCCGTTCTCACGTCCTTATCCTTAAACTTTTCGATAGCAATCAGTCCTATTCGCACAGCTTCTTTGTATTGTTTTGTGCGAATCAAAGAATCAGTCAAACGCACAATACCGGTTGCGTTGTGACCACCGAGTTTTTGATATCTCAGCAAAGCAGAACAGGCAGCAGACCAGTTCTGCCGGTTCCAGTAGAGCTTGCCCATCTTGTATAAAGCAGTGATGTATTCCGGGTTGAGCGCCACTGCCTTCTGAAAATTTCTCAACGCATCGTCTTGCCGCGAATCGTCATATTCAAACTCCCCTCGCATAGCAAAACTCACAGCGGAGCGCGGATTAAGCTGATTCCACCGGTCGAAAGCCGCATATGCTTCTTCGGCCAAATTTCGTTTGCGCGCAAAAAAGACAATCAGCATGTTCATCTCTTCATTACCAGGATTTGCAGCAATGGCGCGTTGCAGAAGCAACGATCCAGGCTCTTCTCTGCCGGCTCTGCGCATGCACAAAGCCCTGACCGCCAGTGCCGGAACGTTTCTCGGCTCCGCCTCAAGCACTCTCAAAGACTGCTTCAGTGCAGGCTGCCACTGCTGATTGCGCAAGTATGCCACAGCCAGAGTTGCCGCCAAATCCGAATCGGCAGGATACTGTTTCAATCCTTGCCGGCATATGCGCACTGCCTTTGCTGTCAGCGCCTGGTTAGGATAAAGCCAGGACAGAGCCAAAGCCTGGTAGTGATAAGCTTTCGCGCTGCCATCTGCGATTTTCTGTTGGCAGATTTTATTCACGTCGAGAAATCTTCCCAGATGAACAAAGTCAAGCAAGCGAGCCTTTTCATCTGTGTAACTAACAGTCTTGGCGCTGACTGGAATTTCAGTTTTCTCCAAGGAAACTCCCGATTTAGCGGCATCACAAAGGCTCGCTGACACAACGAAACCCAGAGAAGCAGCCGCAATACTTTTGCTAAACAGGCGCACGCGCAAGAAACCGTTTCCCCAAGAACTTCCTAACTGTACTAAACTCTGCCCCGCCGTGCACATTCTTAATTAGTCTCATCGAAATGGAGAATTCCGGCGCCAATTCAACGCCGGAATCCCGCCTTCCCTCAACTTGTAAGACTTATGCTGCTGCCAGCTTTCTCAACGCTTCTTTGGCTGCTTCGTTGTTTACCGAATTGATTAGCTTATTGAAGTTCTCTTTGGTAATGAAATTGTGCTTGACTCTCAAATCTTTGAGATCGCCGTGACCTTCTTCGTTGTAGATATTTTTCAAAGCCTTCGTCAGCGCACGCACTTCGTCAATGTCATGCTTGCCGCCAGCCGCCGCAAGAATTCTTTCTGCAGAGTGGAAAGGACCTTCTCCTTTACGCACAGTTGCCAATTCCATCAGCTTGTCGTTAGGCTGCAATTCAGGTTTGCGAGCTTCAGCGATAGCTGCCTGTACTTCGGGCTTTGCATATTCGTTCTTCAAGCTTTGATCGAGATCCGCTTGGCGAATTTCAGTATCGGCAACGCCAATTCCGCTCAACTTGTTGTCTTTGCTCGCATTGGCAATACTGTCGTATTGAGGCAGAACTCCGTTATTGATAAAGGCGCGTTGCAGTGGACTGCGACTGGCATCATCGGCAAATGTTTGCAGTTCTGTCTTATCAAGCTTGTTGTTATTGCTCGAATCAATCGCATCAAAGTTATTTTTCGTATAGTTCAAAGACTCGGCCATGAACTCTGGTTGGGTGATTTTCTCAGTGACCTCTTCTTCGGTCATCGTCTTCTCGGGGCGCTTGGCGGCTTCCTGTTCCAGACCCTTCTCGAGATCGATAGTGCGAATGTGCGAATCGCGGAACATCGATTTACCGAATCTGTCTCGGCTGTTGTTAGCAATGCTCTCGTATTGGGGTAGAATCTCCTTCTCCACCATGGCTTTCTGCAACGCATTTGTTTCGGGCTTGCTTACATAAGCGTTCAATTCATCAGGCTTTACGCGCTCGTCGTTGTTTGTATCGATTCTTCCGAAGTTCTCTCTCGTTTCATACAGGGCGGCTGTTTTCAAATCTACAGAGCCGATCAAAGACTCTTCGAACTTACCGTGCAGCGAACCAGCGTTGTTCTTAGTCCAATCGCTAATGCCATTCATTGTGTCGTTGTAAAGCTTAGAATCATTGCGCTGAACGGCGTCATTGATTCTTGTTGCGAACTCTCTACCGGCAGATTCGGGAGTTTGAGCGTTAGGAGCGTCGATTGCCATGTTAGTAACTCTCCGCTAAGACGTGGGGGCAAGGTCATTTGCAGGGCGCGGGGGGGAAGTCCGCCTCGATGCAGGCAATGTACGGCCGAGCGACTGAACAAATCTTGAACACCCCGAGAAGGTGCACTGACGAGGCCTGCGGGCAAATGCTCATGATCACAGTTCAGAAAACTTCTGGCCGGCAAGATCAGGTGGGTTCAAAATGCAGATCTCAGTTCGCCAGATCCTCTACCTTCAAATTCTTCTGCAAGCGGAACCAAAACGTACTGCCGGTCGCTCCTCGATCCGAAGGACGCACGCCAATCTGGCCGCGATGACCTTCGACAATCTGCTTGCAGATTGCCAGACCCAAACCAGTTCCTTCCTTGGCTTTCTCACCCGGCACTTGAACAAATGGCCTGAACACCTTCTCGCGATATTCCTCAGAGATCCCAGGACCTTCGTCTGTGACTGAAACTTCCACAAAGCCGTCTTTGTCCTCGATTGCAACAAAAATCTTTCCGCCTTGAGATGAGAACTTAATTGCATTAGATAGGAAGTTGACGATTGTTTGAGTCAGTTTGAATGAATCGCAAACGACATCTTCTCTTATAAAGTCTCGAACGATTTCAACGCCCTTCTTCTCAGCAATATTTTTGACTAACTCGACGGATTCGTCGGCAACCTGCGCGATAGATGCAATCTTGGGTTCGATTTTAATGGTCCCGGATTCGGCACTCTGTACATCGAGAAGCACATCGATGAGCA
Organism: Candidatus Melainabacteria bacterium; assembly: GCA_012965515.1. GTDB lineage: Bacteria > Cyanobacteriota > Vampirovibrionia > Obscuribacterales > Obscuribacteraceae > QKMZ01. The sequence continues at coordinate 7,747 of DTSE01000369.1, forward strand.
ATATGCACTGGCGCGCGCTCCTTTTGGCGCGAATAAGATCATTGCGTGCTTTCTCCTCGTTTTCGGTAATCTTGGTCGATGCGGTCACCTGCTGCAGAGCATCAGCAATAGACGCAATAGGTGCGCGCAGGCTGGAGCGAACTGCATCGAGAAAACGTTGACGCATGCCCTCTCGGCGCTTCTGGGCGGAAATATCCTGAACCACACAAAAAAGAGCAGCTGGAGCGTCGCCTGCTTTCACCGCCCAATGTGTGTGAATTTTGGAACCGTCCGCCCGAGCCAGAAACGCTTCGAGCTTACTTTCCTGTCTTGAATTCTGCGCTTGGCGCAGTTTGTCAATCATCTCACTATCGACAAACTCACTGACGGATCGGCCCACCAGCGCCTCCGCGTTGACTCCTACTATCTTTGCAGCAGCAGGGTTTGCTTCGAGAAACAAAAGATCATTGTCCAGAGAGCAAATCAGGTTGCCGGCTTCTCTAATCATGCGAGCACCAGTTTCAAATGCTGCCGTAAGTGAGGCCTCTGCTGAATGAACAGCCAGGTCCAACTGCATCAATTCCTCATGCGCAGTGATTTCCGGCAGCAGCGGTTTTCGCTCGGACAGCAAAATCCGATTTTTATCGACAAGTTTCAATGCGCCTGTAATGCGTGAGATATAGAGCAGTCCCAGACCTAGTCCAAGGACAAAATTCACAAGCGCAAAGCCAAACAAGATCATTACGATGCGATTGTTTGCACCGGTCGTATCCTTCGCCATGAGAGGCTCCTCGGAGTCGATCAGTTCTTCGAGCGACTCTACGAAATTTCTGGAACCTTCCTTTACAGCGTCATAGCACTTCTGATCAACCGTCTTCCAGTTGGCTTTCCCTTTCCCTTGCTCGATTGCGGCCCATTTGAGCACCTCTAGAAGACCGCGCGCGGAGGAATCGACTGCTAGCATCAATCGAGATTCTGTTGCATTGCCGGCGGCTTTCTCCTTCATCTCAGCAATGGCATTGGCAATCTTCGAGCCTTCCCTTATGCTACTTTGCTGACCGAGCAATCCTTCTTGCTCAGAGTCCATATGCATCTCGTAGACTGTCCGGCTCTTTACTAAGATCAAAGGCGGGTTTAGCTTCTGGAGATGAGATGAGATTGTAGGCTCGTTGATAAAAACTATCGAAAGATGTGACCAGATCGCTTT
>DTSE01000370.1 GCA_012965515.1 Candidatus Melainabacteria bacterium
GGCTTCGTCTTGACCGATGACGCGTTGGTGCAGAACATCGGACATGTGGAGCAGTTTTTCGGATTCGCCTTCGGTCAATTTAAGCAGCGGAATGCCCGTCCACGAGCTGACGACGTAAGCCACTTCTTCCGCGGTTACAACCGGTTTTTCAGTCTCTTGTTTGGCTTTCCATGCGGCTTGAATCTCGCGAATCTTTTCGCTGAGTTTGGTTTCTTGTTCGCGCAATGAAGCAGCTTTTTCGAACTCTTGGTTGCGAATTGCCATTTCTTTGTCGCGGCGTACTTTTCTCAGTTCGCGCTCTACTTCTTTGCCTTCAGGCGGCAAGGACGATGCACGCAAACGCACACGGGACGAAGCTTCGTCGATCAAGTCGATGGCTTTATCCGGCAGATAGCGGTCGCTGATATAGCGGTCCGAGAGCTTCGAAGCTTGTTCGATAGCTTCATCGGAGATGACCAATCTGTGGTGCTCTTCGTACTTCTGGCGAAGACCGCGCAAGATTTCGATGGTTTCTTCGACCGACGGAGGATCGATGATAACCGGCTGGAATCTGCGTTCCAATGCAGCATCGCGCTCGATGTGCTTGCGGTATTCGTCCATTGTGGTGGCGCCGATGCACTGTAGTTCGCCACGTGCAAGCGCCGGTTTCAAGATATTTGCAGCGTCGATAGCGCCTTCTGCAGCGCCGGCGCCGATGAGTGTATGCAATTCGTCGATAACCAGCATGACGTTGCCGGCAGCGCGAATTTCATCCATGATCTTCTTCAAGCGCTCTTCGAATTCGCCGCGGTACTTGGTACCAGCAACGAGAAGACCGATGTCGAGCATGACGATTTTCTTTTCGGAAAGAATGTCCGGCACGTCAGCATTGACGATTCTGATTGCCAAACCTTCTGCGATAGCTGTTTTACCAACGCCGGGCTCACCGATGAGAACCGGGTTGTTCTTGGTACGACGACCAAGGATCTGGATAACGCGCTCGATTTCCTTCTCGCGACCGACAACCGGATCGAGTCTGTTTTCCGAAGCTGCTTGAGTGAGGTTGAGACCAAACTCGTCGAGGGTCGGGGTCTTCGATCTGCCGGTAGAAGTAGAAGTCGATCCGCCTGCGGTTGCAGCGCCCGACTCACCAAGCAATCTAATAACGTGTGAGCGGACCTTGGTGAGGTCTACGCCGAGGTTTTCCAGCACTCGGGCGGCAACACCCTCGCCTTCGCGAATGAGACCCAACAGGAGGTGCTCAGTGCCGATGTAGTTATGTCCAAGTTGACGAGCTTCGTCCCAGGACAATTCCAGCACGCGTTTTGCGCGCGGAGTAAACGGAATTTCCACCGCAACGAAGCCGGAGCCGCGTCCGATGATTTTTTCGACTTCGACGCGAGCGTCTTTCAGATTGACACCCATGGATTTGAGCGTCTTCGCCGCAATACCCGTTCCCTCTCCGATCAATCCAAGCAAAATCTGCTCGGTACCGACGAAATTGTGACCCAGTCTTCGTGCTTCCTCTTGAGCAAGCATGATGACCTTGATGGCCTTCTCGGTAAACCTTTCAAACATGGCGGGTCGAGCCTCCTGAACTCCGCTAATTAGCGTCCGTAGTATGTTTTTTGATGGACGTTTTAAGTGACCTTATTCTAACATCAGCACGGGATCAGGGTTGTGGTCCTTTCCCGTTTTGGGTTGTCTTAATTAGACTTGCAAGAAGGTCAAGACCAGGCGTTTGTTCCCAAAACGGTGATTAATTGGGACTTTGCCTTTTCAAGTACTCTGCAAGCCTGCCACATTAATCATGAGGCGTGGCCGGGCTTATAGCGCAACCCTTTAGGATTATTTCGCTATACGGTGTAGATGTTATGCGGTATCCATGAGGTTACCGCGGTTGTAGATGCAGCAAGGGCGACGCATGGCGCCGCCCCTACAGAATTTTGAATATGCGGCGAGCCGCCGTCGGTCCCAGGTTTCGAAGGGCGCATGCAATGCGCCCCCACGACATCCGCCTTATGCGTGTTTCTCTTGACCAGTGATTGGTTGAGCGAACGTGCACTCTTTATTGGAGCAGGCGATCTGGTCGCCACGCTTCAAGGTCTTGTAGACCAACATAGTGCCGCAAGAAGGGCATTTGTTCGAATTGTTCGGTCCACCCGAGATTACCGGCGGATACCAGTAAGCCGATGTGCACTGATTCTTCGAGTACATGCTGCATCCGTAGAAGATTTTTCCACGACGCGATTTCTTCTCGACAATGTCGCCGCCGCACTCTGCCCGTGGGCATTTGACGCCGGTGAGCTTGAGGATAGGTCTTTGCTCGGTGCACTCTTCCTTGGAGCAAGCCAAATAATCACCGTAGCGACCATATCTGATCAGCATGCTTGCGCCGCAAGTCGTGCACTTCTCTTCCGAAGGTCTGTCTTCAGGAACAGGCGTGCCTTCTTT
>DTSE01000371.1 GCA_012965515.1 Candidatus Melainabacteria bacterium
GAGCTCCGGAAGAATAAGAAGCTGCCGGCGCATGAGACTGTGCCGGCGCGTGTGAAACCGGCGGCGCCGACGGAGGTCTTGCGGCCGGTCTTTGGGCGTGCATCGCCTGTGGTGGCACACCTGAGGCCAGTCGTGACTCTAGATCTACGACTTTATCTTTCAACTGTTTCAGCTCGGTTATCTCCAAGCGATGGCACAGCGAAAGCAAGCCTATTTCAAGGGTTAGAGCCGATTGGGTCGAGCGACGGCAGCTCTGTTCCAAGGCGGAAAGTTGTTCGATCATCTGAGCCAGTTCTGTTCTGTCGAACAATTTCGATTGTTCTGTCAATGCTTCCAAATAAGATGGAGAGCCCAGAACCGGAATTTTCAACTGCGCTTTGGCGAGATTGAGGAAGTGTTTTGAAAGTTCGAGTGCAATGAGCGCCGGTTCTCTTCCTTCGCCAAGCAAGCTGAGTGCTGCTTGCAAAACCGGCTCAGCAGCTCCGTCTTTGATTGCTTTGCTGAAGTCCAGCAATACATCTTCTTTGACCGAGCCCAACATCAAAAGCAAATCGTCCAGTTGTACTTGCTTTTCCTTTGTCGCCAAAAGTGACGCCTGATCGAGCAATCCAAGCGCGTCTCTCAGTCCACCGCCGGAGCGGCGAGCGACCAGATCGATTGCTGCATCGTCAATGTTGATTTCTTCTTTGGTTGCTACATTGCGCAGGTGAACCGCCAGCTCGTCGTGGTTGATGAGCTTAAACATCAAACGCTGGCAGCGGCTGATGATGGTGGGCGGAACTTTGTGTTCTTCTGTGGTTGCTAGAATGAAAATGACGTTGGGCGGCGGCTCTTCAATTGTTTTCAAAAGAGCGTTGAAAGCCTCTTTTGTGAGCATGTGGCATTCGTCGATGATGTAAATCTTGTAGTTGCCGCCGACTGTGATCGGGGCGCGCTCAATTAGTAGTCTGGCGTCATCGACGCTGTTGTGTGATGCCGCGTCGATCTCGATAACGGCGGGCGAATTGACTTGTTTTACCTCCACACAGGAAGTGCATTCCAAGCAGGGCGTCGGCGTCGGCCCTTTCTGGCAATTGAGAGATTTTGCCATGATGCGGGCAGATGACGTTTTCCCGCAACCGCGTGGTCCGGTAAAGAGATAAGCGTGGGCGACTCTGTCGTGTTCGATGGCGTTGGTAAGAGTTCGCACAACCGATTGCTGACCGACCAGATCGCCAAGAGACTGCGGTCTATATTTAAGGTATAGCGGTTCGTATGTGCTTGCCACAGATTTTGGACCGTACGCGACCAGCCAGGTGAGCGCCGTTTGAAAATGACGCGCTACCCATGGATCCTAACCGATCACGGGCAGTGATTTAAACAGATATACGAGAGCTTAGCTAAAAAAAAGTGGGATTTACTTCTTTTGATCCGGTTTTTGCTCTGCGGATTTTTGGTCCGCTTTTGCATCCGGCTTGGTGTTCGAAGAAGTGCCCGATGTGGCACTGTTGCTCATCTCCGTCTCCATGCGCACTCTTTCCTCTTGCACGATTTGGGCGACGATCGACTTGACTTTTGGGGTGACGACTTCGCCTGTCATCTGTGCCGACTCTTGCATTACCTGAGGCAGCACATCGAGTGCTTTCTTGCCTGCTTCTGTCTGATAGAAATCAGAGATGTCGTTTAATTCCTTAGCCGTGAAATACTTGTCATAGACCTGCGTTGAAATAGATTCCAACACGTCGGGCAAATTGATTTCTTTCGGCAGCAATTCTCTGTAGCGGCTAAACATGCGACCGGAAGAAGCGACCACTTGTTGCATCAGGTCATTCTTTTGCTGGTCGTTGTAACGCGGATCCTCTTGAATGGAGCGTGCCAGATTGAGCTCAAAACTCTTCTGTCCTTGTGCAAGAAGCATGTCGTACATCTTGTCTGCCACTTGCGGCAAGCGTGTGACGTTCATCAATCTTCTGATTGCATCGCGCTTTTCCGGAGACAATTTTGCTTGCGCTGCATTGGTGGCTGGAAGATTTGCGGTTGAGGAATCCGGCGCAGCATTTGAGGATGACGGCTTGGCGGCATCTGTTTTCGAGTCTTTTGCTGCTTCTTTCTTCTCTTTATCTGCAGCTGAAACCGATGTCTGGCAGCCAATCGAAACCGTTGTTGAAACCAGGACCGCCAAAGATATACGGCACAAATCTCTGTGACTCATTTTCCCCTCCGCAGAATTCAAACAAATCATACATGATTTGTCTTACTTACTTCGCGTTGAAGATGAGCAAGCTAACGACTTTGGGAGCTGATGTTTTGCTTGTATAAGCCAGTTGGAAGCTGACTTGGCTGATCGGATAGACATAATTTTGCCCGCCTCGAGATTGAGGCTCCGAGAGTATGAATGCAGGTTCGCCGAACTTTTGTTTGACGGTGCCCAACTCTCAATCATGACCGGCCAC
>DTSE01000372.1:0-7300 GCA_012965515.1 Candidatus Melainabacteria bacterium
TCACCGACGCCAGGCGCAATGGGCGATTGTCCAATGTGTGCTGCGCAAATGATTCCCAAATGTGGACCGAGAGTCGTGCACCACTGGGCTCATAAAGGCCGTCGCAACTGCGACCCATGGTGGGAAAATGAAACTGATTGGCATCGAGGATGGAAAGAACTGTTTCCCGAAGATTGTCGGGAGATTTCTCACGTCGCAGACGACGGGGAGATACATCGGGCTGACATAAAAACCCCCACAGGAATTGTCATCGAAATCCAGCACTCTACAATGACTGATGCTGAGAGGCTATCACGAGAGACATTCTATCGAAATCTTGTTTGGATCTTGGACGGAAGCACGTTCAAGAGCAACTTTGAACTGTGCCACTTGTTGCCAGATCCAACGTCGGAGCTGGCGATGGACATTGTCTGGTTTAAGGCAAAAATGGGAATGCTTGGAACAACTTCGGGCACTTTCTACCGACGCTCCGAAAACGAACCTAATGCAACAATGGTATTGGTCCATAGCTTTCAAGATATTCAAGATGAAATAAAGCGCAGTTGGCGCGGACATCGTCAGTACGCTTGGGTCCGACCGCGAAGCAACTGGCTCGACGCCACATGCCCCGTGTACATCGATTTTGGCGACGAATTTCTAGCGAAACTCGAAGAATACGGCGAATCGCGCTTGCCTTGCGTGCGTATGGTATCAAAAAAGAAATTTGTCCATGACGCAATGACAGAACAGCATGCTGCAGCCATCGCGACTAGATTCTATCCGATCAATCAAGAATAGCTTGCTCCCGACGCAACTCTTGAGCAAATGAATTGTTGGTCACTTTACCAGAAACTGATTCCACAGCGAAGGCAAGATCTAGAGCATCGCGTACCTTTACGAGCTTACCGAACATTTCGATTGGATAAACTCAAACATGGGTCGGAATACCTCGAAGCACGCTGAGTTTAGCAGGGGAATAACATCTTTGGCGAACGATGTCTTTTCCTCATCCGATTTGAAAACTATTTTCTTTCCACCAACCCACGGTTCTTCCCGATAGTATGCAGAAGTTGATGAATGTCCATAAAAGAGGTGTTCTATTTCACAGCAGGAATCGCCACCGAAAGTTTCCTTAGTAGCAGCATTTTTAACGACTTGCCTCTGAATATCCGCATGGCTTGGGACAGGTAGCATAATTGCATAAGATTCACCACTGCCTCCGGTCCACTTCTTGATCAGGCCCCTCTGAGGGTCGCTTTCGATCACATCTCCAGTCAGTCCGTTCCATTGATCGTACGCTCTATCGAAATCGAACAGCGCAAAGACTGGAAGCCCGCGCATCTCAGTATGAATTCGACTGTCTGTTAAAAGCTGCTTGATGTATGAGCAGCTGAATGCGTAAAAGGGTATAAATGGCATTTCCTGCTCTTCAAATAGTTTGATCCATGCTTCTTTGAGAATGATCGGATCCACGGTTCCCTCAGTGAAGAGCACAGGTTTATTTTCAATCTGAATCGCATTGATAATGCTCAAGAGTTGTTCCTGCTCTGAATACCTGATCAAATCCGCGCTGAGCTTTTTGATGGCAATGGATTTTGGCAGATCGTAACAGTTTGTCTTGTTGTCCTTAATGTCAAAGAATTTGATTTTCTTTCTGTCGTGGGGAATCAGTGTTACTGCGCTATGACTACTCATCAGCACATGATTATTCTTACCAGCAGTATCTGTGATTTCGAATACTTGGCTCAAGAAATCATATTGCCATTCAGGATGGAGGAAGGAATCTGGTTCGTCAAGCAAGGTAATGCAGTTACGATCCTTAAACAGTTCTATGATCGAATACATATAAATCGACTGAAATTGACCATCGCTAAAGTGAGCAATAGTCGCCGTGCTATCGTCATCCAACGTCAACGCAATGGAGATTTCTTGCAACATACCCAGAGTCTTTAGATTATCGAATTGGCGAAACAATTCTTGCGACTTAAAATCTCTGAACTCCATCTGAATCTTCTCGATGTCAAAGTACAGGATATAACGATCCTCTGACGAGAAATAGCCTTCGGAGCGCACCGCACTCCCCTCGCCTTCACTAATACACTTGGATAAACGATCAAGAAAAGTTTTGGTAACACCTTCAGGCTTCCAGTAGCGATCCACCTCGGTATCTTCGATGTCGAAGGCTGAACTTCCTGCATAGGAAGGGCGTTGCAGAATCAATTTAACTTCGCGTGAAACCGCTTTGATGCCTAATTTCCGGGAAACAAACTTCCTGGCTTTGTTGTCCACCTTTTGCATCAGCAGTAGGGATAACAGTAATTCTTTATACTCATGTCCGATCCCAATGAAGCTACGGCTCTCATCGAAACTTGCCTTCTTGATCCGCTTACGGAATGCATCCTCATATTTGTCTACGAGCCTTCTCACGGTGTCATTATGTCCGGAGTAGTAGATGAGCACGTTGTCCGGAAGTGGTGTCCGTCCAATAGTCTTGCGCTCCCTTCCGTTGACTCGGAGCTTAGTGCAATCCCAAGTTACCTCGGTTTCCTTTCCTTCAATCTCAAACCTAATACCATATTCGAAGTTGGGCTCCTCGACGCCTTTGCCATACTCATAGAGATGCTGGAATATTTCGAGAAGTACTTCAAAGAAATTCGACTTTCCAGTGCCATTCTTGCCAACAAATACATCGATAAAACTGGTGCCATCAAAACTAAGCGTAAAATCCTTGAGGTTCTTGTACTGCCCAATATAAATCGATTTCAGGCGCATAACTTTCGTTCACCCGTTCGCTATAACGCAATCCAGCAGGGCAATTTTCTTGCCGTTCGCTGCAACAAACTGCTCTATCAACTCGTCGCAGATTGCCATGACTTCATCTATCTTCGCTACGATTCGGTCTTGCTCGGATAACGGCGGAAGAGCAATGGGCATGTTCAAAATCTGTTCCCTTGAAACGTTTTTCATTGTAGTAGTAGCTGAAAGTGCACGTTCATAATAGTCGCGTCCGAACGTACTGTTGTTGTACAGATTTAGGTATTTGCTGTTAACGAACTTGGAGAAGCGCAAGCGCACTATTTTGTCGCTTAACATAAGTCTGGGGGGACACTCATTCACTATCACCGACTTTGCCACAAGTTGTGCGCTTCCACTAGCGCGCGCGATGAGAAATTCTTGTGGTCTAACTTCAAGACTCGGTCGCGGCTCCAAAGTGGAGGGAAGAGCCTTATTTTCCTCAGGCTTAAATTGATCTCCAGAGACTGCACTGACCTTCAGAACTCCCCATTCGCCCGCAATGCAAGGGCGTTGCTCACAGGCGGGACTCCATCCTGCCTCTGAACTCAACACAGTATCTCCAAGTGTTGCCCACTGCCACGTCTTAGGAATCGGAAACGGCTCTGACCCCTCAGCTGCAATCCTGCCGCTCGGCCGTTTCAGAACTCCGAGTGCTTTTCTCTCATCTCGAATTCTCTTCAGCAGATCTTTGGCGGGTTCATCATTCGGATACTGAGGAACAAGCTTACCCATCAATGCAAGTTCCAAAACAGTCTGTTTTAGTAAAACAACACTAGCCTCGGTGGCGAACAAGATGTCAAAATTCTTCTTAATCCGCCCCCAACTTGTTAAGAAGCCATGGGAATCATGACTTCGCGTCAACGTGTCCAAGAGAGATTTCACCAGTATCTCATGGGCGGCATCGGCTTCTGATTGCTGTGCTTCCAATCGGTCACATAACACCATCAGCTCATCAACTTTTTCGCATATGCGACGTTGTTCTGCAAGCGGAGGCAGCGGGACTGACAGATCTAGAATTTGTTGTCTTGAAACGTTCTTCATAGAACTACTGGTACCACCAGCGCTATTCTCATAATATGTTCTGGCAAATCTGCTGCTATTGAATATGTGCAAGTAATGGCAACTTACGAATTCGGACATAACGAGGCGGACAATCTTGTCGCTCATCATGAGGTGGGGTGGACAATCTTCAACTACCACGCTTCGCGCAACCAATTCGGCCGTGTTAGCCCTCGATATCAAAAAATCGCCAGCTTTGACTTCGCATTCTTCTCTTGGAGCCAAATGCGGTGGTAAGGCCTTATTTTCTTCGGGTAGAAATCTACCCCAAGAAACTGCGCTCACCTTTAGCACACCCCATTCTGTTCCCTCGCGCCGCCGATTTTCACAGGAAGGACTCCACCCTGACTCACTCTTCAAAACCAATTCTTTCAATTTTGTCCAACACCAAGAGCTCGGCAGTTCGAATTCGACCTGATCTCTCCGTCGATTCCTGCCTTTGCTTTCTACTTTTCCAGTCACCTCAATTCGGATCGACTGGCGAATACGTTTCAACAACTCCCTCGCTGGCTCATCATCTGAGTGCTGTGGAACGAGTTTACCCATTACTGCAAGTTGCAGAACCAATTCGCGAGTTCGTTTTATGCCACTGGGAGCAGAGGTAACAACTGAAAGGTAATCAGTAAGCAACACCTTCATGGGCTTCCTTCCAGAGCTTCCGAAATTACTGCTCTCAGTTGCGCACAAGTTGCGGCAATTTGTGCCTGCACAGTTTGAAAATCTCTCAAGAGCTTGTCCGGGTCGTGAGACTCCACCTCCGGAGAATGTGGGTTCTTGAAATCCAGGTTGTAGTTGCGCGCCTTGATCTCCTTAGCGCTGACTCTCCATGCAAATTCGTTTTCAACGCGAGCAGTAAAACCGGTTGCCTCAGTACCCCACCATTCTTCCTCTGGTTCAAACTCCTCAATTTGCATGGGGTTTGTTTTGTTATAGCTTTTGACTCCAGGCGGGTACGGGTGCTCGTAATACCAAACATACTTGGTTGGAGAGCCTTTGGTAAAAAACAACAGGTTGGTGTTGATTCCGGTATATGGATTAAACACACCTTTTGGGAGTCTTACAATTGTGTGCAGGTTACACGTTTCAATGAGTTGTTCCTTAATGCGAGTCTTGATGCCTTCGCCAAAGAGCGTGCCATCTGGAAGGACTAATGCGGCGCGACCACCAACTTTCAGTAAATGCATAATCAGTACGAGAAAAAGGTCGGCTGTTTCCCTCGTCCTATACGTAGCTGGAAAGTTCGATTCAATTCCGTCTTCTTCCATGCCCCCGAAGGGCGGATTCGTAACAATCACGTCTACGCGATCCTTGGGACCATAGCTAATCAGCGGCTTTGATAGAGTGTTGTCGTGCTTGATGTTCGTTGGAATCTCAATGCCGTGCAGAATCATATTTGTCGCACAGAGCAAATGAGGGAGGGGTTTCTTCTCAACACCATGAATGCTTGCCTGAAGGAGCGACTCATCCTCTACCGTTTTTACGTAGTTGTGGCGAATATGCTCAATCGCGCACGTCAGAAATCCTCCAGTACCACACGCTGGATCTAACACAGTTTCACCCAAGTTCGGGTCAACCATTTTGACCATGAACTTAGTCACCGGTCGTGGAGTGTAGTATTCCCCGGCAGACCCCGCGCTTTGGAGCTCTTTCAGTAGCTGCTCATAAATCTCGCCGAACAAATGGCGTTCCTGAGCTTGATTGAAGTCGACCTCCTCTTGAATTTTGTTGACCACTTGCCTAATCAGATGTCCCGACTTCATGTAGTTGTAGGCATCTTCAAAGACAGTCCTGATAACGAAAGCCCTTTCTCGCTCTCTCTGATTTCTTCCCTTTGGTTCGAGATTCTGAAGGCCTGGAAACAACTTATTATCAAGAAAATTCTTCAATTCCTCTCCGGTCATGCCTTCCGGATCGGCAGCCCATTCACGCCAGCGAAACTCTTCCGGAAGCGGAGAGCGGTAATTGTCATTGAGGACTTCCCATTCTTGCTCTCGGTCATCGAAAATTTTCAAGAACAGCATCCAGACCAGCTGTCCAATTCGCTGTGCGTCTCCATCAACGCCAGTGTCTTTCCTCATTATGTCCCTGATGGACTTGATCGTGGAGCTCGTTACCATGTCAATTGGAGTCCCATTTTATGCATAGAGATTCTTTTCTAGTTCCTTCAACGCTTTCAGATATCCATGTTTGCCCCCAAACCTTCGAACAATTTCCGGTGCAGTGCCCATTTCTGCAAAGGGATCGAGCTGAAGGACCTTAATGTCTTCTATGTTTTCAATTCCTGTATCTGCGTATTTGTCCAACAGAGCATCCAACACTTTACGAGCCTGTTCACCGTATTTTGTGAAGTAGTCACGCTTTCGTACATTCTCTGCTCGCTCACTCCGTGACAGTGGAGGTTGCCCAAACGCTACATGGCAAATCATGTCAAACGGGTCCAGCGTTTTTCCCGATTTCTTTTCGACTTCCATGGCCAGCGGCTCCCACAGAACCCCGAGCTCGGATAATTCATCGATGACAACTTTCTTCTTTTCTGCGTTAGACCAAGTCCGCAAAAAAGCGTCCAATGAGGCGAACTGTTTGAGTACGCATCCGCGCGTGTAGTCCCGAATTGACTCGGTAATCAATCGACCGTCCGGGCCATAGTACTGCACGCGTTCATCAATCACCGAAACAGAAACATCTGCTACTACAAACTTCAATCGGCGGTTATCCTGAGACTCTTCAACCCGAAACGTTTCAGCCGCAGGAATCGGTGTCAAATCATAGGGCAAGCCGTCTATTGCTGGTTCCTGTGTCTCATCTGGAGGAACCGGTGACTGATCATCTCTCGGTTCAAAAACTTGGACAGGATCCCCGTCAAAGGCCGGATCAGCAAAGAGTTCTGTTGCTCTCTTGAAGTCCATGATAGTAAACCAATACTTGTCATAGTCCTCATTAATCCTTGTCCCTCGTCCGATTATTTGTTTGAACTCTGTCATCGACTGAATGCGCTGGTCGAGCACTATCAATTTGCACGTCTGAGCATCCACACCGGTACTCATGAGCTTTGAAGTAGTCGCGATTACTGGATAGCGGCTCTCCGGGTCGATGAAATTGTCGAGTTCTGCTTTCCCTTCTGGTTCATCACCAGTTATTCGCATCACATAGCGTCTATTTTGTCTCACTCGAGAAGCATTCTCGTTAACCAGGCAACTTCTCATTCTTTCTGCGTGATCGATATCCTCGCAAAAGACTATAGTCTTCTGATATGGGTCTGTTGCTTCAAGGAATTCTGTAATTTTCTTTGCGACTAGCTCGGTTCGTTTTTCCAGAACCAGTTCTCGATCAAAGTCCTTTTGATTGTATATTCGGTCATCAATGAGAACGCCGTGTTTATCGACCTTTCCATACTCCGGTCGCCATCCTTGAAGATCTCTGTCGAAGTCAATTCGAACAACTTTGTAAGGTGCTAGAAATCCGTCCT
>DTSE01000372.1:7310-8908 GCA_012965515.1 Candidatus Melainabacteria bacterium
ATACCCTGCTTGAGACTGTAGGTGTAGAGCGGCTTTCCAAAATAATGAATGTTGGATACATCCTTCGTTTCTTTGGGCGTGGCTGTAAGACCTATGTGCGTCGCCGAGGAAAAATACTCAAGGATGTCTCTCCATGACGAATCTTCGGCGGCACTGCTCCTGTGGCATTCATCAATCACAACCAAATCAAAGAAATCTCTGGAAAACTGCTTGTATATGTTTCGTTCTTCTTCGTTACCGGTTACGGCCTGGTATAACGAAAGATAAATCTCATAGGACTTGTTGATCTGTCGTTTCGAAATCTTGGTCATTGCAGGACCAAACGGCTTAAAATCGTTGTTCTTGGTCTGATCGACCAAGATATTTCTATCGGCAAGGAAGAGTATTCTTCTCTTCCTCTTAGACTTCCAAAGGCGCCAAATGATTTGAAAGGCTGTATAAGTCTTCCCCGTACCTGTGGCCATTACTAGCAGGATCCGCTCCTGCCCTTTAGCTACAGCCTCGATAGTTCTGTTTATCGCAATAGTCTGATAGTACCGTGGACTCCTTCCTGAACCATCGTCATAGTATGGAACTTCGATGGCCGCTTCGATATCCTCATCAATATTCTTCCATTCGCAATATCGCCGCCACAATTCTGTCGGCGACGGAAATTGATCAAGTGAGAGCTCGATTTCCGGTAGAGCCGCGTTGCCAGTTCTGTCGTGAAACTTGAACCCGTCACCGTTGCTCGAAAACACGAATGGGATATCTAGAGCCTCGGCATAGATTAATGCTTGCTGCATGCCATCGCCAACCAAATGAGTATTGTCTTTCGCCTCTATTACAGCGATAGGCAAGTTTGGCTTATAGGAGAGTATGTAATCAGCCCTCCGGCCCTTTCCTCTGGTGTGAAGCTTTCCACGAACGATTATGCGCCCAACCGTAAACGTCACTTCTTCTCGGATGTGTAGGTCTAGATCCCATCCAGCCCGGACGATGGCAGGACAAATGAACTTGGTGCATATGTCACGCTCAGAAAGGGATTTCTTATCCATGTACGGGGCGGCCTGATGTAAATCACTAGAAAGCCTCAATTATCCAACATCTGCCCATTTCAGTAAATTGTCAGGAGAAGGCCCCGGCGCGCGACAGCTTGACATGCCCGGGGTGATTATCGCAGTAAAAGCGTCCCAAGCCAGCAATCAATCCCAGCGAAATCATTTCCGCCTGCCTGCCTAAGTACTCAAATGAGACTTAAGCTATCAGGGTTTTCCCCATGGTCAGTTTTCGACATGTGGGGATAGGATGGAGATGGTGCTATTTGGCACTAGCAACACCGAGGCAGCGAGAAACGTCCAGTCCTCGGTTTTTTGTTGTCCAGAATTGACGATTATTTCTGGCTTTTCCTCGTCGCTAATCTCTTCTTCTTCGCCACTGCACATGTCCCGGCGCCCAGTCCGGCAAGCACGGTGCAGCATATCCGGTGCGGCACAAGCTATTTGTTTACCTCCGATTGTTTTTCGCGAGGTCAGCTTTGCTGCACTCTAATTTGCAGGAGCAAATCATGGACCACAAGGATAACGTAAACAAGTTCATTGCTGGAAACGACCTTTCCA
>DTSE01000373.1 GCA_012965515.1 Candidatus Melainabacteria bacterium
GGATGTCCGTGTAGATTTTTTTTCTTGGCATAAGCGTGGATACGATAAAAGGTAAACAGAGAAAGAGAAATTACTATCTGTGGATTAGTTATGCCCGCATGTTTCAATGTTCTCACCCTGCATTAGAATGAGAGTGTGGGTTGGGAATGAGGCACGGACGCAGATTTCCGCTGACCCATAAAGGTAGTTAAACAGTTGGTAGAACAGCTCCTCTCGCCAGGAGTTTGTTTTCATGCGCCTTTGGGTGCAAAGGAGGTTTGTTTTGTTGGAGTTTGCTGCGCTATTGGCGGTTTTCACCGTCTGGACGGCTCTTGTTTTAAAAACACAGCAGTAAAGGAGGTTTGCTGTATCTATACGCCGGCGCTGATTCAGTTCAGCGCCGGCGTTTTTTTGAGCAACTTTTGCTCAACACGTTTTATCAATATCGCCAGTAATCGGCTATCGATTCAATCTTATTGTCGATGGCTGCTAGCTCTCCATGAATCTCGAACAGGTCATGCATTGCGTGCGCAACCAAGGCATTTAGATTGCCAAATACAGATGCCGGAAACATTTCCAACGTATCTAGATGTTCAAGGAAATATTCCAATCTGAAAATGAGTGCTGTCAGATCATGCCAGTGAACACTATTTTTAGGCATTCTGCTCCTGTAAAACCGCGCAAAGGCAATGAGCTTTTTTAAGCTCGTTTCGACGATCCAATGAAAGCTTAAGAACGAGGTCAACTCCGGATCAAGTTCTAGATCCGGCAGAAAATCCTGAAACGGAAAGCCGATTTGAGTACTAGTGCCAAAGTTCAAAGGCTGAAATTGAGGCAGCAAAGTCGCTGATTCTAGAATCCCCGATGGCAGCTTGGTCTGAGCGTAGTCAAATTGCTTTTGAAGCGCTAGATATCCGGCATTTGCCTCATTAACCCAATTCATAAGGCCGTTTTGATGTGCAAGATCCCTGGCAAAGTCCAAAGTCTGCAAGTTTGCTCCAAGGACACTCAAGTCGGGAAGCCGATTGGCAGCAAGAATTGCGTGTGAGGGCAATATGTCCAGTTGGGCTAAACCAACAGGAGGGCTAGGTACCCAGGCTTCCCAGAGTGCTGGTTTCATTTGTTCCACAAGTAGTCTTTGTGACTTTTCTGCTGCACTTTGTTGCGCTGCAATTGCCTCAAGCATTGGATCTCGATAGGAGACCAATTGAGGAATTGGCATGACTAATCGAGCCGCGTCTTGCTGGAGGCGCATCTGCACTTCAGGAATCTGCATTATCATTCGCGAATGGTCCACCACAAGCGAGCGACTTAGCTCTGCAAAATCGAAACCAACTCCAATTCGTGGGGGTTGTATAGCGGCTACAGTTCGAGCCATGTCGTCTGCAATTCTGGCTGCTTGCGTCATTGGCCATTGATCGATATCCATTGCCAATCCGTGCAGTGCATTAGCAGGTGACTTTCTCGATTTAGGACTGGTCTGCTTGCCTGGCTCTTTTGCAACGCTGGAAGCGGTTGTTACAGCTTTTTCAACGCTTTTTTCCGCTTCGATCATAGTCTCTTTCCCATTTTGTTCTCAATTTGGATCATATCAACCGGATAGATTCTTTCCAGTCTTAATTCACCCGAAGACGATCAACTTGGGGGTTAGTTTCCAGATCTTATACAAATGCGAAAGACAGTAAAGACAGCATTAGCTCTGCTGTTGAATCTGTCTATCTATCTTAAATACATCATTTTTAGACAACGTTTTTGCATACGAAAAATACGCGTGCAAGTCGAATGTGCAGGCGGAGCCGTCTGACGGTTCGCAAAGTTCACCGCGGACGATGTTCAAATTGCATCCGGGGCATCTGACCGACAGATGTGGATCGTTGGGACCATTTCCAAAAAAACGAAATCCAAAAGCTTTGAGGCGTTTAGCTTTGGTAACGGCCGTTCCCTTTAGCTTATCTCCGGCATCCATTCGATTCATAGCATCTTCGTGAGTGATTAGACTCAAGCGCCAAAGCGAGATTCCTGAATGGGACCGCATGATCCTGCAAAAGTCTTTCGGTCCCAACTTTCCAAACGACCATGTTTGATTTGGAAAGCGTGTGTAGATGCGAATCAAATCTTCGTCGTCACCGACATCGATTTCGACGATCGCCATTGATTCCTACGCCACCAATTTCTTGAGTGTGCACGGTACATTTCTTCGCTCGATAAGCTCTTGCTTAAGCTCCATCGTCAAGCGAGCAGTAAATTTCTCGTCGCCGAAAATAATGTCGAAGCTTGTGTCATCAAAGTCCCAAGTCAAACCGATATCGCCTTCTGGACCAAGCCAAACATCCGGCACTGGAATATTAGGAAATCCAGCTAACTGCCTAATAATCCGAAACTCGTTTTTGGCTATCTCGAAAAGTGCGTCTGAGGGAGCTATTTCGTCTGGAGAAGGAAA
>DTSE01000374.1 GCA_012965515.1 Candidatus Melainabacteria bacterium
TTTTATGTCCATTGAAGCGAGAAGCGAAAATTCACTGATACAGAACGACTCGCTTTTCGTGTCTACAATTTAGCATGGCAACCCAATGGCGATGCCGGTCTTCGAGCGCATTTATCTTGTTGCAGCAAATTTGATATGTATACAGTCACCATTTACCAATTTGCGAAAAATGGCATGAATAGCGCTGAAACACGAAAATCTTTTCTTTAGATTGTCGAAAGTCTGGCATTTCGGGTACTTTGAAAAGCATTACCGAAACGTGCATTCAGAAGTAACAGTAAGTGGTAATCCAACAGCATCAAAGAGCCATGTCGAAACGCTGCAAAATTCGCTCAAAGGCGGAAAGTGATTCGTTCTATTTTGGTCTGTCTGGTTCCTTGATTGGCGAAACAAGCTGATCTGCGTGCCTTCTATTTAAACGAATTGCAATTTTTGCCAACTGGCTCCAGAGACCGGAAAAGTGAATTGCTCAGTTTGAAAAAACGAATTGCACCAAAGCCGTGCCACCACAGCGATTCCGGCAAAACGAATCACCTGCTTTATCCTGCTCCACGTAAACGTGGCGAGCCTACTTACTTGAAATAGACTTTGGAAGATGCCTACGAGCGTTAAGAAAATGGCTTGGCTCGATCACTTTCGCGCGCAGCAGTAGACTCGAATAAGTCTGCCTGGAAGCAAGCGCCTAGCGTTACAAACCGGGTGATCCCTTGACCTTTTGATATCCTAAATGGTAGGCTCGCCAAGTTGAAAAGCAGTGCGTGCAAAAGATGAAGAAGATAACTATCCTGTGTTTTTGTGTGGCGATGAGCAATGTTCACATTGCCTACGCTAATTCCTTTAGCTCGCCATTAGCTAAAACAGAAGGTTTGCCAGCCGCAATGGATCGAAGGCAGAAAAGCCTGGAGCAAAACATTGTAAAATTCAACGCGCTCAGTGAGCGATTAGGCTGGGATGTTACATCATCGCCTCCACCCTTGTCGGAAGAGCAAAAGATGGCTAATTTGCAAGAACTGGCGAGGAGAACCAAGTCGATACAGCAAGACTTGAAGTTAATTCGTCAGCTGAGTCGCAAGATTTATGGCGTAGAAAAAAATGGACTTGAGTTATCCCGGTATCAATTAAGTCCTCTATATCGTTATGCGAGCCGTCTTGACTTTACGAGACCTGGTGTCAATTTGCAACTTCAATCAGACAAATTTCTTGATGGAGAATTTAGCAAGTTGGATGGTCTTGATCTTGCCCCGTCAAACCAGTCTTAGACATAACTAAGGTACCACCATTGGTTCGGGGTTTTGGTTTTGCCCAAAATCTGTCTTATGGTTCCAATCGCTAAGATTGAAGTCTTTTGCATTAGGGGTAAAGCCATGGTTCTCCATGTATGTAGACCAGCTTTTGTAATCCTCCATACATCGCTTAAAGCACTCGCTTAGGTTAACTTTATAGGGTCGAGAAGCGCAATAACGCCAGCAAAAACATTCTCCTTTCTTTGGATCGCAAAAGTCAGGATCTATCCGAGGACAGACTGTTGGTCCCGGGGGTAGGGTCTTGAGACCTGAGGGATCTGTTTTACTGATTGGATTGTTTGCTACATAAGTAAACAAATTCAATCCGCCATTCTCTTCAATCGGATCTCTACTTATCCATCTTCCCAACTGCGCACTATAAGCGCGGAAGACAGCAAGATTGAGTCTGCTTCTCTGGTGCATGTAGTAGCCAGCATATTGAAAATCAGCCTCAAGACTGCCTTGCAGTTTGGTACTCCTTCCGAATGGATCGAAAGCATATTGAGCCTGCACGACGCCACTTCCGTCAGTCATTTCAGTAACTGAGTCGGGACGGCACCTCGTAAAGAAGTCGCTGGTTGCGCCTATCGTTTGTCCTCGCTCAAAAAATCTTCTAGTCACACTGCTACCCGCATCACGCTCTTCTCGTTTGAAATCGGCAGAGACGACAAATTGCTTCGTGCTCGTCACAGAGCCAGCAGTTGTCTCGACAATCTTGGTATTTCTCCACAGCCCATCATAAGAAAACTGGCTGTAATTATTAACTCCCGGATAATCGATCTAAATTGAATTGCGTGCCATTCATTTTTTTGTAATCGCTAGGAAAGCAGGATCTGCAGCGGCATTTTCGAGGAGCCCGTGAAACAGACAATTAAGTTTCCGGCACTCATGTATGCCCAGTGTAGGCAGGGGGACAAGTCATTTGATTTTGCTGTATCACCATATACGGTATTATTTTGATTCCCAAGAATCGCATACAATGAGACAAGATCTTTTGTGAATTCAAATTTTCTCCGTTATGATGCACCTACTTGTTTCAGAGCCTTACGTCAGCCAGTGGCGGTATAAAGACCTCGGCAACATGGTGTATACTAGTGCTCAGTACTCAGAAATTGGGATAATGAACGCAAAAGGACTTGATCGCATTACCTTGGACCCGGAAATAATGGGCGGAAAACCCACCATCCGGGATACTCGCGTTACCGTCGGCACCATTCTTGGCTTGCTTGCGTCTGGTTGCACAGAAAAGAAAATATTGGAAGAGTACCCCTATCTTGAGTCACTGGACATCAAGCAAGCCCTTGAGTTTGCAGCCTGGCGCATGAGTGAAGAGATTGAATTTCCGTTCAAATCGGCATGAAGTTCGTCATCGACATGAATCTACCCGCAAGCTGGATTCAAACATTGAAAGCGGCAGGATTTGAAGCGATTCACTGGTCGCATGTTGGTCCTGGCAATGCAAAAGATGTGGAAATAATCGCCTGGGCTGGCGAGCACGGCTATATTATTCTTACGCACGATCTGGACTTCAGCAGAATCATGGCGTTAACAACAGACAATGGGCCAAGTGTGGTGCAGATCAGAACACCGAAAGTGCTACCAGAGTTCATTGGAGATGCGGTTGTTTCGGTCCTCGAACGCTACAGAATGCAGCTTGAAGCTGGCGCAATCATGGCGATTGATTTGCGAGGCGCTCGCATTCGGCTGCTCCCGATCAAGAAACAGTGATTGCGGCTACAGCGGCTCATTTCTATCAACCTCCAGGGCATTGAAAAAATGATTGGAAATCCTGTCCATGTATATTCGCATCCGCTCGACGTTAACAACAACGTATCCACTCGTCACGTCTGCCTGCGAGACATGGTTAGCCAATTTCTTGAGAGCGTAATGCGGCACCTCGACTATTTCGGCTGTCGTCAAAAAGGTCCGGCGAAGATCGTGAAGAGTAAATTTCCAGCCACACTTCTCTCCAACACCTTGAACGACGTCAGAAGAATCTACCATATGCCCCCTGCCGCCTTGTCCGGGAAAAACGTACTCGGAATTTTGAGATTCGTTCTTCCTTCTTGCGAGCAACTCGATTAGGAAATCGGTCAACGGCAGACGATGCTCTCGATGATTCTTAGCAAGTTCTGAACGTATGGTCAAAACCCTTCCTTCAAAATCAACATCTGTCCACTTGAGCGTAGCAGCTTCTGTTCTCCTAAGCCCGGTAAACAGAAGCAAGAGTAGATAGTCTCTGACTTTCTTGTCTCTTACCGAAAGCACAGCTTTGTACCAGGAAGAAAGCTTGTACTCCGGCACAACATTTTGCCTGCGTGGAATGCGATGCCAGGCTCTAATCTGCGAAAGTCTATCAACTGGGTTTTTCTGAATAATTGGATTTCCGTCAATCTCATATTTGTTCATCGCGAAATTGATCAACGTACACAGCTGTTCCATGGCAGCGTTTGCCTGCGCTTTTCCAGATGTACCCTGCCTCGTGACCCGGGTCAGTTCTCTGTGTCTTGTTTCAACCATTTCTTTTGTGATGGCGGCTATAGGTAATGTCACCCAATCGCCCAGGCATCGTTTTACAATCTGCCTGAAACTTCTGATTGAATTTGGTCGAAGGGAACGTGCCAGAAAGTAGTCTTCGAGCACTTCGCCCAGTGTAATCTGTGCCAACTTTTCCTTTGCCTGTTCTTCTCGCGGATCCTTGCCTCTGGTCATTGTTGCCAGCAGTGACTTTGCTTCTGCTCGGGCAGTGTCGGGGTCAAACCTCCCGTGCGGGCCGATGGTGATTCTGCGATTGATGCCATTTACGCGACATTCGACAATGTAAGACATCGAGCCGCGCGTGACTCTCAATCCAAAACCTATCAATTCGTCATCGCGATAAATGACCTGGCCGCTTTCAGGTCGCCGGATTTTTCTCTCGATAAACTTTTGGCTGATTCTCGGCATATAGAGCCTCGTTTAAATTTGGGGGAGGTGAAAAATGCCGTGTAGGCGCTATGTAGGCCGCGGGACATGTTTTTCGAAGCGCCAGCACGCACATGCCCTCATGCCGGACTTGCGGCAAAGCGGGTTCCTGGCGTGCAAGGCTGGCTCCAAAGGAGCCACCCGTCAGGGTTTAGCCTTGACGCGAGGGCTTTGCCGCTTGGCTATCCGCCGGGCATGAAGCGCTGGCGCGCTCAGGAGGCGATATTTTCAGAGGGGGTAGTAGAACTGACCTTCGACTGCCAGAGAAACGTCTCAGGGGCAAATCGAGGATTTCGTTGAATGCGTTTGTTGAATGTCTGTTTTATGTCCATTGAAGCGAGAAGCGAAAATTCACTGATACAGAACGACTCGCTTTTCGTGTCTACAATTTAGCATGACAACCCAATGGCGATGCCGGTCTTCGAACGCATTTATCTTGTTGCAGCAAATTTGATATGTATACAGCCACCATTTACCAATTTGCGAAAAATGGCATGAATAGCGCTGAAACACGAACATCTTTTCTTTAGATTGTCGAAAGTCTGGCATTTCGGCTACTTTGAAAAGCATTACCGAAACGTGCATTCAGAAGTAACGGTCAGCGGTAATCCAACAGCATCAAAGCGCCATGTCGAAACGCTGCAAAATTGGCTCAAAGGCGGAAAGTGATTCGTTCTATTTTGGTCTGTCTGGTTCCTTGATTGGCGAAACAAGCGGCTCTGCGTGCCTTCTATTTAGTGTCCGTCCGTTCCTTCACGTGGTAGCGGAAAAATTGGCGATCTGATTTCTTAAGAGCAAGTCCAGCTGAGGGCTTATGGTCCTTGAGGTGGCGACCAGTTCTGAGGAAGCAGTTGTTGAAGTTCGGTTGTTTTCATTCCATTGATGCGCGCCAGGACATCGGCATACCAGTCGACGGGGTTGATTCCGTTGCGTTTTGCCGTGCCGATGAAGGAGAGATGAATTGCTATGGCTCTAGCGCCTGCATCGGAGCCAGCGAACAGAGAGTTTTTTCTCACAAGAACCCAGCACTTGATGGCGCGCTCGGCCTCGTTGTTATCGATAGCAATGTCGGGGTTTTTGAGAAATCTTGTCAGGGCTCGCCAGTGCTTGGTGGTGTAATTGATTGCCTTCATCAGCTCATGAGTAGGATTGAACTTAGCCTTTGCGCCAACGATGATTTTTCTGAGAAGCTTGATGAGCGGCTTCGACTTTCGGCGGCGCATTGCCAGTCTGAAAGCAGGAGGCTCATCCTTTATGTCCCGCTCAATTTGATAGAGCTGTCCGTACACATCGAGAACGGCGCTGCGAACATTCTGCTCGGTGAACTCGGCTTCAAAATACTTACGCCGCGAGTGAGCGTTGCAGCCGGCTTCTATTCTCCGCCCATCTTGGTACAACGCATCGAAACCGCCGGCAGCATCCGCTTGAACGATGCCTGTGAAATCTGCGAGGAATGCCTGGTTTTTCTCGAAGGAAAGGTCAGGCGAGAAATCAAACATGTTCACAGGGTGAGCCGAGTCGCCGATGTATGTTGTGATTTTTCCTTTGCGAATGTTGTTCTTGCGGCTTCGGTCTTGAATCTTGATGGACGAGTCGTCGGTTTTGATGATTGCGGAGTCGAGCAGGACTTGCTTCATCAGGTCGTACAAAAGGGACAGGGTATCGGCGGTTGCTTGCATCCAATCGCTTTGAGTCGAGCGCGGAATATCGACTTTATGACGAGCGAAGATCTTTTCTTGACGGTTGTTAGGCAGACCGTCGTCAAGTTTGCCGACGATTATTTCGCCAAGAAGTCTCGGGCCGGCGTAGCTACCGGGAATTGGAGCACAAGGTTTTTCAGCGGTAATGATGTGCTGTTTGCAGCGAGGGCAGGCACGTGTTTCTTGCAAATGATCGAGCACCTTCAGGCTGGCGCTGACCATTTCGAGTTGGTAGGTGAGAAGGTTGCTTACGAAGACTGTTTCGACGGAGCAGTCAGGACAGACGTTTGCATCAGGTTTGACCAAATGCGGAACAGGCTCGTGAGGAAGATTTTTGGCATTCTCGAGAATGTGCTTGATGCCAGTAAATGCATTCTTTTCAGGTCCGTTGGCTACGCCTGTTTTTAGCTTGGGCTGTGTGAGTGCTGGGCGGGGGTTATGTTTTTCCGTCTTGTTCCCGTAGTCTCGCTTGTTGCGCTTTTTCGATTGGGCGATCAACACATCGATCTTGGCTTGCAGGTCTTTGAGAAGCTGACGCATCTCCTCATTGCCGTCGAGCGCTTGCTGAAGCTGCCGCTGCAAGTTTTCAATGAGCTTGGTCAGGCGTTTGATTTCGGACTGTGCTTCGGCGTAGTCTTTTTGCAGCTGAGCAAAATCTTTGTTCATCGAGCACCGCTTGTGGTATCAAGCAAATAATATCACTATATGGCGTAGTGTCAGGAAAGGAACAAGCGTGATACCACCATATTTAATGCCTGTGTTTTGAAGGCGAGCGTCTGAAAAAGTACTATTATGTTTCATCGCCTAATTTACGAAAGGAGCACAGGTTCACGCTTTTCCTTCGGCTCCACTTCTTGTGCCCCCTTTTGGGGTGCCTTTTCGCCTTGATTTCGGCTGTCTCGATGATAGCGTTTTAAACGCTTTACAGAGCCTGTGTCGATACCTTCCAAAAGCATCGCAAATTGGCGACGCTCGATCTCTACTGGAGCGTATTCGCCATTGACGAAACGGACGTCAGGAAACTTAAATGTGCCGACTTCCAGGCGTTTCGCGAAGATTGCAAGTCGGGTAAGCGCAGGGGTGTCACCACCCCCGTGCTCCCCTAAGAACTGCTCGTGCAAGTTTCCCAGCAAGCAGCTCAAGCCTCCGTTGCTCGCAGTATACGTCGCTTCCCCGGCGTCGCTTTACGCTCCAGCAGTCTTTCGGCTCGCAGCCGCCAATAGGAAATCAATGTTGGATCATCTTTTGATGCAGTGCCATTTACCTTTATGTGACGCGTGATTGAAATTTCCTGAATTCGCTTCAGGTCAATTCTGCGGATGCTGCCACGTTGGTTTTTGACAAATGCATGAAAGCACCAGGAGCCGAACCGATCGACACCGAAGTACTTATCAGCAATCCAATACTTGCTCTTATTGGGATGCCGTCTACAGCACCATCTCCAGAGTGCTCTAAAGATGTGCTTATCGACATAGCTGAAAACTGTTTTGCTTATAGCGTGCCTATAGTAGTTCGCCCATCCAGTGAGACGCGGATTTAAGTATGCAATCACATCGCATGGTCGAACCTCGCGATGGTAGCGCAACCAAGCCGACATCTCATTGACAAACGCAAATGTTTTCTCCTTTTGAGGTTTAATCAAACACTTGCTGCCATACCGACGCACGTTGAATCCCAGGAAGTCAAACCCATCGTCGATGTGTCTGATACTGGTCTTCTCATTGTTTAGGCATAGCCCCCTTTCGTCAAGGAATTTCTCAATAGTGGGTACAACTGCCATCAGTTGTTCTCTGCTTTTCGCCGTGACCACAAAATCGTCCGCATATCGGATAAATCCGAATTTGCGTCCCAGGAGTGCTTGCATTCCATCCATAGCAATATTAGCTAAAAGAGGGCTGATCACTCCTCCTTGTGGCACACCACGGGCAGTAGCATGGAACAATTCTGACTCTACATATCCTGCCATCAGCCATTTCCTTAATAATCCTCTGCCCGGGATGTTTCCCAGCTGCTGGAGAACAAAGTCGTGACTTATGTTGTCGAATGCTGCCTTGATGTCGGCATCCAGTATCCAGATGTCTCCGCAATGTTTATTCAACCTGCGAAAACACTGTTCAATAGCGTCGTGTGCGCTACGTCCTGGACGGAAGCCGTAACTGTGTTGCTCAAACTGAGCTTCCCAGCATGGCTCAAGTGCATTCTTCACAATTGCCTGCGCAACTCGATTCTTGATGGTCAAGATACCGAGCGGACGTTGCTTGCCGTCGGCTTTGGGAATATATACCCGGCGCGCCGGGCTTATTCTCCATGCCATTCGTGCAAGCATTGCTCGTACAAGTGCCACTCGACCGCGCGGGCTTACAACCACCTGGGCATCTATCCCGGGCGTATTCTTTCCCTTGTTGTCTTGCGTCACCTTACGCACGCTTTGCAGAATATTGGAGTAGCTTCGTAGCATGAGTTTCATCAGGCTTCTCACCTGATTCCACTCATTGTTTTGAGCTGCACGAAAGATTCTGCGCCTCAGGTTTCTCACACGACGATCAACCTGTTGCCAATCGATTGACGACCAGTCTATCTTCTGTGTCATGGTTCCGATGTCTACTGGGACTCTATCTTTTGCCATGATTCGATTCCTTTGCTCATGCTCTTTCGCCAGAGACCATCCGGAAGTCTGCCACCTTTCGGTGAGGGTATTGCCCTATCCGTGCCATTACAGCTCGGCATTCGCTTCCTCCGGACTCCTTTACCCTCCAAGCAACCATCCTTCCTTGCGGTTGGACTTCTCCTCGCGGAGTACCGGAAGGGCTTACCACGTTTCGCTCGTATGACAATCGACTGGCAGGGTTCCATCTTTACTCCGGCAGGAGTGTTGCCACCATGACTTTGACACGGATAATCAAAGACCACCTGCTTACCATTTTGGTTAGGG
>DTSE01000375.1 GCA_012965515.1 Candidatus Melainabacteria bacterium
CCCAAGTTTCCTGTTGAATTGACAAAACCAATCCCGGCGGCTTTGACTCTTGCAGGCAAAATTGAAGTGCCGAGCGACCAGAAAGGACCGACGGTTCCCCAGATCCCAAATGCAGTCATGCTAAGAGTGACGAGCGACAACCAGGGATTATCGATCATACTCGTGAGCACAAATCCTACAGCGGCGATAGTTGCTGACGTTGCAACATGTAGGCGACGCTCTCCTGTGCGCTCAGAACTTTTGGCGACTACGAGCATTCCAACGGCCTGAAAAATCGCTGGCAAGACAGTCACCAAAGCCGTCTGCCCATCAGTTAAACCGCCGAAGCCTTTGATTATTTTCGGCAGCCAGAGCTGGAATCCATACATGCCGAGAGTCAACGAGAAATACAGCAATGAAAGCAGAACTAAAGAGGCAGTCGTCTCGCGATTGAAAAGTTTGACAGAATGTTTGGCTTCAGCAGCCTTCAGGCGGTCTCTTTCTACTTCTGTCTTTAGCCATTCCTTCTCTTGCTCTGTCAGCCATTTTGCGTTGTCGGGCTTATCGGTAAGGAAAAACAAAGTGACAATTCCCATGAGAACCGATGGCAAGCCAGTAATCAAAAACAGCCACTTCCAGCCTGGCAAGCCCATATACCCGCCCATCTCCAGTATTTTTGATGAGATCAGTCCGCCCAGCACCCCAGCTGCCGGAATCGCCGCCATGAATTTTGCTACTGCTACACCTCTTTGTTTTTCAGGAAACCAATAAGTGAGGTAGAGGATCATCCCAGGGAAAAATCCTGCCTCCGCGGCACCCAAGAAAAAACGCAAAATATAAAACAAATGAATGGAATTGGCCAGGGCGAGCGCCATAGTAATCACGCCCCAAACAACCATGATGCCTGAAATCCACTTGCGCGCGCCGAGTTTTTCCATTGCAATGTTACCCGGCGCACCAAAGAGAAAATATCCGATGAAAAATATCGCAAGGCCAAATCCAAAATCTTCGTCGGTCATTTTCAAATCTGTGTACATCTGCAGCCCTGCAAAAGACACATTAATGCGATCCAGATAGGAAAGTATGTAGAGCGAAAACATATACGGAATCAGGCGATTAGCCACTTTCGTCAGTGTCTTTTCACCTAAGGTGTCGGGCGAATGCGGCGGCGGTCGATCGCTCGTGATATCGCTGGTGATGTTATCGGCATTCATATGTGCCGGACTGTGCCGGAAATTCTCTTCTGTTTATGGAAACCCAAAAACTGCGCCACCGGGTACTCCACCGTAGCCATAGTTGCCGTAGCCACCATAGCCTCCGTACATACCGCCTTGCATCATACCGGCTCCGACCATAGAGCCGACTTCACCAAGCGCCTTGGCCAATCCACGAAAAAATGGATGACCATGACTTTTTTGAGCGTTGTTAGTCGCTTGTGTTTGTTGATTGTAGTTGGGCTGTTGGGTGTAAGCCGGCTGCTGACTGCCATATCCTTGCGACTGAGTATATGACGGCTGCCCCTGCCCGTAAGCTTGTTGCGGTCGATAGTTAGCTGAGTAGTTCGGAGAAGTGGATTGAACGGGGGCGGGCCCGTTGTCTTCTTCAAATTCGCGCTGCAAATCCGAGTTGTAGTTATTGTGTCTGGCGTAACCAGTCTGAGCTTGCTGAGCCATTTGCATCTGCTGTTGTTGCTGCGGGTTCTGTATGAGCGGTGCGATATTCAGTTCCTGATCTCCCGAGGCCTGCCCTGTCTGCTGTTTGTGAAGCAACTCGACTGCGCTCATGAGCATGTTCACTTGCTCCGGAATGGAAGCGTGAATGTCTGTGGGATCGGTAGGAAACATTGCTTTCTCCAGCGGTCGCAACCTTTCGATCATCGGCTTCTGCGGAAAAGCTTGTCCTTCTATCTGTGTTTCCAGCCAGGCAACTTTTTGTTCGATACTTCCGTTTCTCGGCTCACTTTGATAAAACGCCGAGTTTTGATTGCCATTGAATTTCTTGTCTGCATACTGAGCAATTCTGTCGACACGATCAGCTAGATCTTCGTTCGAATGTGTTTTTCCGAAAGACTTCAATTCCAATTGGTCGAGTCTATGTTTAATGGGTTCGCCTTGATACGTTTTCCCCAATAAGACCTTTTCCAGCTCAGTGACTCTCGGATAATCAGTTCCGCTGGCTGTGTCAGAGTCATCGCTTTGACCGCCGGATTGCGAACCATTGTTACTTGCTTGAGATTGATTTGATTGACCGTCTGGCCCGGTCTGGCTTGCAGTTTGAGATTGAGTGGAATTATCGGTTGTTTGCTGCGCCGGTACCGCATTCATCAACTGTTGAAGGCGCGACTGATCGTCGCCGGTGCGCGCCTCACCGAATACCATTTTCTCCAGTCTGGTCAACCTGTCTTCGGTAGTGTCCTGCGGATATGTGTGCTCGAAAAAACGGTTTTCGAGACTATTCAAATCTGACGGACCAGCCGCGAAAACTTGAGGTGAAAGAACCACGCAGACGATCACCGCCACGGCGATAAAAATTGACCGAAAATCGGCGTCAAAATAATACGGACTCAATTTGCCGCCCAAAAGGGAGGCATACAAACGCGTGCTCTTCATCGCACAAATTATAGCCGCACCAAAAAAGCATAAGCAAATAAGCATTAGAAGAACACTTAGCAATGGTCAAGCAGTAAAAGTAGATGAGCACTCGTATAGAATTGAAATCGGGATCAAATATCAAAGGCGCGAAGAAAAGCCTGGTGGCATGGATATCGACAATCTAGATTGGGGACCAGATGAGGTCCAGGTCTTGATGGCGGATGCGGACAAAGCCGTATCCGAGCAGCGCTTTGCCGATGCTGAATCACTTCTAATCAGAGCAATCGGGCTATTGGAAACCCCTCAGGGCTCTCTCGACCCTGATATGGCCAATTGCCTACAGAAGCTGAGCGAGGTCTATTGTGCTCTTGATGACTTCGAAAGAGCTGCTCCTGTTTTCGAAAAACTGCTTGTTCTTGGCGAAAAAATGCTGGGCAGGCACGACCCGGACATTATCGTTATTTCCTACAGGTTGGCCACCGCTTATGAGCTGCTCGGACGCTCCGATGAAGCGGGACAAATGTATGCCCGCGCCGTTCAAAATGCCGAAGAGGGATTGGGAACCGGGGATCCGCTGACCAAGCGTTTTAGAGACGGATATGCAGGCTGGCTGGAAAGACGGGCCAGACCGACGGCCGGAGAGCGCATCGATTTTGCCCAACAGGCCGGCTACGGCGGCGCCGATGGATTTCGCAAGCGCGATACTTTTAAAGCAACAAAAGAGCTCGAACTCGAATTGGAGGCAATGCCCGACGAGTCCGGCACGACCGGTCCGAAGACTCGTGCGACCTTCAAAGTTCGCATGCTCAAAACTCTGGGGCGCTGGGGACATATCATCATCCCTGCTATTTGCTCACTTTTACTCTTAGTCGGTGCTTCATTGTGGATGCAAACGCTGGTGAAAAACAGCGCCACCAAAGGGGTTAAGTCAGACGCAGAAGTTTATGGACGGGTCGGAACGACATACTCATCTCTCGACAAGACCGTCAGCGTCTCAATTTTGAACGACAAGGAAGTGAAGATGAAGATCAACGGCGCTGAAGCGAAAGTGCCGTATGTCCTGATTACCAACGGTTTACTGGATGCTCAAAAGGTCATCGAAGGCTATTTTACGCCTCGCGAAAGGTGGTATCAGTTTGTCGACGATCAGCTAGTAGGAGTGGACGCCGGCAAGCTATACGCCGAGACAGCCGTAGAATGGCGTGTTCTGGATGGCATGATGCGCATTGTCGATTTTGCCCAGAACTATTTCAAGGTGAAAGGCACTTATCCATCCAACGCCGAGCGCTGGAAAACCCAGCTCGTCGCTAAGTGGGTAAACCCGGTCACGGGACGAGCAGAGCCGATCTATCTTCAGTCAGTCTCGCTCGACGTGGGACTTTCTTACATTTTCGGCGGCGCCGATACGAACAAGAAAGTGCTGGACTATTTGGGCACAGGCGCAATGTGGGTCGATGAGACTAAGCCCGAGCCGTGTTCGATCAAATGCCTGACCACATTCGGCACCGATAAATCTGTCGATGGTTTCAAATCTCGCGATTTCTATATACATGGCTTTGACCGTGAGGCTCGAGTCTTGCCTGGTTCCAACCCCAAAGAGCACACTTTCATCTATCTCGACAACGGAGAAGATCGATTCACTCAAAAGGCACAGGCAGCCCTGAAGGACAAGGCGTCAGGCGATCGACAAATGCCGCATCGCCTCTATCTTGTGCGCATGAAGAATGAAGGCGATCCCTTTCTTGTCAAAGATGCAGGTTATTTCCTGGTCGGAGGACTGGCTGCTTTTTGCTTCTTCCTGTGGGCGGTGATTGATTTGCCTAGCCGCTTGAAGAAAGAAGGTTCGAAGATTCGCCTGCTGGAGATTTTGACTGCGACTTTCCTCTTGCTTGTGCTGATTCGCTATGTCCTGAAATTGATTGCTTAGAATTCTTTTCATTTATGCAAACCTGCACAGCCCCATCTGAATGTCATGGCGTTAATTTCACGCTTCTATGCGGCGGCTAGAATTTGACTATCAGTCGACTCTACTCCAACCGACAAAACTTCCCATGCAAGATAAACACACAGGGTCAGTTCACCCCAATCCAAAAGACCGCAACCGTTCGATTATTTGGGCTCGTTTCGCTGCTGACTCGACAGAGTGGGTAATACTCTCACTGCGTTCCACTGACATTGTGGCTGACGGCGGCGCGCAGAAGCTCGTCTCGCTTGCTCTAATCGGGCATTCAGGAAAAGTCCTGTTGGAGACTTTGATAAAAACGAGTGAATTTTCTGCTCGCGATGCCATCGAAGGTCATGGCATCGACTATTCCGTGCTCATGAATGCGCGCAAGTATGATGATGCGATCGCTGAGATCAAACAGCTGGTCGATCGCAAGCAAGTATTTTGCTGGGATGCAATTGAAACTCGCCAAATCCTCGCTCAAGTTGCATCAGCCAACAAGTCAGACATGCTCAGCCTGCCCCTGATTAGCGTTAACGAAGAATACGGACGTTTTGTCGGAAAACTGAAACCAGGTACTTCAAGTTACGAACTTCCTACGCTGAAGCAAGATAAGAGCGCAGCTGATTCAGCCAAGAGCGTCCTTGCCGCCATATTGGAAATGGCAGGCAGCAGCCAATCTTTAGACAGTGCCAGCGCCTCTCCGATGGGCTGGACAGGCGAGTTTTACCGTCCCAAAGCTTCGCCGGCTGAAAAAATCAAAGGCTTTCTCGGCATCGAGTAGTTCCTTTTACAAGCAGGATTTTCCAAAGGCACTAGATGACTGCCAACATCAAAGAACGTGCCGGGAAATCATCTTATGACGCAGTAGTTATAGGTTCGGGAGCCAATGGACTGTCGGCTGGTATTACACTTGCCGCTTCCGGAATGTCCGTTCTGATTGTTGAAGCAAAATCAACAATCGGTGGTGCGTGCCGCACTCTGCCGCTTACACTGCCGGGGTTCAAACACGACATCTGCTCGTCCGTTTATCCACTGGCAATCGGCTCGCCGTTCTTCCGCACGCTTCCTCTGGAAAAATACGGACTCAAATGGATCCATCCGGAATTTCCTTTTGCACATCCTTTTGATGACGGCACTGCTGTTATATTCCATCGAAGCATTGAGAAAACAGCCGCATTCTTGGAAGAAGATTCCGCTGCTTATAGAAAGCTTTTTGGCGGTTTGAACCCTGATTGGGACGAGCTTTCATCCGTCCTTTTGAAACCACCGCATATGCTGAAGCATCCGTTCGGACTGGCACATTTCGGTATGAAAGCCTTGATGTCTGCAAGAACGCTTGTAGAACGAAAATTCAGAGGAAGAAAGGCGAGAGCATTATTTACTGGTGTTGCCGCTCACAGTGCGTTGCGCATGGAGGATCCCGCTTCTGCCGCATTCGGATTGGTTCTTTCCATAGCCGGTCATTGCGTGGGCTGGCCTTTTCCTGAAGGTGGTGCGCAAGGTTTGACCGATGCACTTGTTGCACATTTTCATTCGCTTGGCGGCGAGATTGTTTCCGAATGCGAGGTTGAATCACTCGACGATTTGCCTCAGTCCAAGCTGGTTTTGTGTGACATCACACCACGGCAATTGCTGAAAATCGCGGGCGATAAACTGCCTGCGCTCTTCAAACAACAACTATCTCGTTTTAATTATGGACCTGGTTCATTTAAAGTAGATTGGGCTCTGGATGCGCCAGTGCCCTGGAAAAATGAAGCCGTCTGCAAGTCGGGAACGATTCATATTGGCGGGACCATGGAAGAAATTGCCAGCGCAGAAGCACAAGTTGTGAGGGGTGAACATCCTGAGCGACCTTATGTTCTATTGGCGCAAACAAGCCTTTTCGACCCGACAAGAGCACCACAAGGCAAGCATACGCTCTGGGGCTATTCTCACGTTCCGAACGGTTCCACATTCGACATGACTGAACGTATGGAAGAACAGATAGAGCGAGTGGCTCCCGGTTTTCGCAAAATCGTTCTACAACGCAGCATACTGCCTCCAATGGCGATGCAGGAGAAGAATGCCAATCACATCGGCGGAGACATCAACGGAGGCGCGCTCAATCTCGGACAAATGTTCACCAGACCGAATATTCGAGCGATACCGTATTCGACACCAATTCCTGGTCTGTATTTGTGTTCCTCATCAACTCCTCCAGGTGGAGGTGTGCATGGAATGCCCGGTTGGTATGCAGCACAGTGCGCGCTACATAATTGGCGCTAAATTAGATACAGGTTCAAGCAAACTTTGACTATAGTTTTCTGAACACTACACGGCGATTCAATTGTCGACCCATTGCAGTCGAATTGTCCGCAACCGGCTTGGTATAGCCGAATCCGGCAGGTTTCAATCGACCGGAAGCAATGCCGACATTTACAAGGTAGGCTTTGACTGCATTAGCGCGCCTTTGGGACAACTTGATATTGTAGTCCATGCCGCCGATGATATCAGTGTGTCCTTCAACGCCAAGGCGCAGCTTTGGATGTTGTTCCAAATAGACCGCCAGCTTGTTCAAAATCGGCTTGGATACCTGACGGATATTTGATTTATCGAAGTCGAACAAAATTGCTCT
This sequence comes from Candidatus Melainabacteria bacterium, assembly GCA_012965515.1. GTDB lineage: Bacteria > Cyanobacteriota > Vampirovibrionia > Obscuribacterales > Obscuribacteraceae > QKMZ01. The sequence continues at coordinate 7,133 of DTSE01000375.1, forward strand.
CGTCGTTGCTTCGCCGGTATCTTCAAGCGACTTGATAATGCGGCGCGCTTCAGAATCAGGATCTACACTCTGGTCTTTGAGCAAGCCTTCCAATTTCGGATGTCTGAGCTGAACCAAATTCCACAGAAATGGTCCCTGTCCTCGGACCATCAGTGGAAACCTGGGATTGTCCAAAATCCAGTACTGCCAATGATTATCTGTTTGCGCATGAATGGTGCGAACGGAGACCAAATGATCATTGATGAACAGATCTGCAGGTTCGATATTCAATGCGCGAATAGTGTGCGCGAGTGGGAAGACTTCACGGTTGTACTTGAGGGGAGTGTCTGGTCCATCCAACTCGAAATCACTCACTTCACCACGTTTCAGCGAGTTATATACAGCGTCCGACACGCGCAAAATGTTTGTGTAACCAACAAGAGTGCAGTTCTGGTGTTCAGGATAAAAGAGGCTGACACGACGTGAAGTATTGACGTCGTGCATTTCAGTCGCGCGCGTCCCTTCGCCTTTTGCGGGATGCGTCATGTGCCATCTGAAGCTATAACCGGAGGCATCATTGAACTCAACGTCGGCAACAAATGAATAGTCACCGATTCTCTGCCAGCGAGTGTCAACACCTTGGATAATCGGAAAGACAACACGCAAGCCTTTGAACATCGTCAGTTTATCCGTCAAATCTTTTTGCACCGCTTTAACAGGCTGTTTCACTGGTGCTGGTGTGCCCAAAGGCGCGGCCGAGGCACTTGCAGCTGTTGATTGAGGCATTAGAGAAGGAGTCTGAAGGGGCTGTGCGCCGGACCCGGCGCCTGCTGCAGCTGCTGGACTTTGAACAGGTGCGGCAGATTGGGCTGATTGAGAGGAAGGACCTGGAGTCGGCGCATACTGAGGTGCGGGTTGAGGAGCCACCGAAGGCGACTGTATTGGTGCTTGCGCCAAAGCCGGCAGGCTCAAAACCAAGAAAATCAGCAGTACAGTCAACGCAAACTTATTCAACAGGGTCGCCTTCACATCCATCTCCTCGAGAATGCGTTCAATAGTTATGAGGCTGATTATTTCAGATAGTGACTGATTGGAAGGCTTAGCTTAGTTATCTATAGCCCCGGGCTTTGGATTGCTTTACAACATCACGCGGGAAAGATTAGTGCCTTTTGCAGGTCCTTCTACGATTTTTCCTGAGCCTGTGAGCATTACACGATTTAATCTTGACAGGCGAAACCGTTGGCGAAGTCCGGTGTATCAGCAGATAGACCGAGGGGTGATTTGAGGAGGATAGAGGTCATGAACGCTAAAGAAAACAAAGCTCTGGTGCTGGCAGCGGTCGCAATGATTATGCTGGGTCAACCTGCGTTCGCCCGAGGCGGTGGATTTGGTGGTGGGTTTGGAGGCGGATTCGGAGGCTCTCACGGATTCGGCGGAATGGGTGTACATGGTTTCAATGGTGGTTTTTCATCATCAACTCACGCAGAAGGAAGATCCGATTTTGGCGGACAAGGAGATCGCTTGGACGGAAATCGCGGCATGAACGGTGGAATGGATCGTCCAAACAACGGTGGCAAGTCCACCTCCAATCAGCCGGATCGCCCGAATTCACCAGACAATAATGGCAATCACACCAACAATGGCGGCAACAACGACAACAACGGCAATCACGACAACGACAACAACAATAACGTCACTAACAATTTCAACGGTAACCGTGGATGGGCAGCAAATCACCCTTACGAAGCGGCAGGAGCAGCAGACTATGCCTACAATCACCACTATCCTTATAGCGGTGCTTATCCATACGGCTTTTATGGCGGAGTAGGATTCGTTCCGGATTGTCCTCTAATTATCGACAACACAACGACACAACAACAGCCTACACAACAAAGCAGCCAACCGGCTCAACCACCAGTCATTCAAAATTTCATTCCGAATGCGCAACCAGCAGTTTCGCAGTATGGTGGTTATGGTGCGTACAACGGCTATTCACCAGAGCAACAAGCGCTGATGCACGAACGTGCACGTGTCTTTGCGCAAGAGTTGGTCGGAGTACTCAACCAACGAGCAGTAGCACCACAAGTGGTGGCGGGTACAAATTTCAACGGCAACACTTTGAATGCTAAAGCAGCAAACGCGCGCCAAATAATAAATCAAAACTAGAGTAATTGACTACCAGGTATTCTGGTCGGACAGATACGAGCTCTTCAATGCCTGATAGGCGATGTATCCGTAAACAAGAAACAAGATGATGAAGCCGACTACGTAGAACTTGAAGCTAAACCTCAAGAGCGGCCTGACAAGAAAGTCAATTAAAAGTATGCCAGTACTGGCGCCCATGGAACAGGACCCCAAAAGTGGGAAAGAGTGTTTTCGACGATTGAACCGTCGCAGATCATAACTGAGCACCGCATATGACGTCACAAAGTCGAAGATAAAATCTTACACTTGACTACCGTTAATGTTTATCCAAATCTCTCTAAACGCGTTTCCAGTCATCGATTGCGGCATTTACAAGCAAAGGAACCGCGCACCATATCAGGTGACTAGAGGACGACTTTGCAACCGTTTTTCAATTTTTGGGTTCTGAAGATAGCAAGAACATCTGGCAGTATCACTTGGTTTTCAACTCCTGCAAAACTGGACTTGCAGTCCGCCCGAAAATTCAAGCCGGGCTTCAGTCCGGATTTAATAAAGTCGATATTGCAGTCGGGTTGAGGCATTCGGACCTTTCACGCCAATCGATTTTAGAATCCAAGACCAATGGAAAGCGTTTTTCAATTCAATATATATGCGTATGGGCCAGCGCTTCAGTTGTCGTCTTTCTCTTTCTTTTCTCTAGAACGAGCGGATGCTTCCAGTCTTTTCAATTGCGGTTTCATTGCCTGAAGTCTTCGTAAATCATCCTGCGTCCAGAGATCTCCATTTACAGTCAGGACTTCCAGATTCTTCAGTGATGCAAGAGCCTCCATTGATTTCGGAGAAACAGAGGTCGAGTCAACAAAAAGCGTATTCAGTTTCGGCAACTGCTTGAGATACTCGATTGACTTATCCGTAACTCGCATATTCTGCCTCAAAACCAACACAACGAGAGACTTAGCCTGACTTATCCGACGAACGTCTTCGTCAGTAATGTCTAAATCACCTACACCGAAGCTGTTTATTATCTTGCTCTTGATCAGATCTGGAATGAGAGACTTTCCTCCCTTAATTCCGGAAATACCAATCGTCGCTAGATTCGGAAAGCACTTCAGCTGTCTGACCCCTGCAGCTGTACATTTGGTGTTGATGAGCTCTAAGCTGACTAAGTTTGGACACTCTTTGACACAACCCAGACCAATATCACTTATTGAAGTATCAAAAATATTGAGGTTATTGAAGGCTTTCCAACGCGAGCAGTAAGCAAGAGCAGCGTCCAGCTCCAGATCTAGGTTATGTGTGACTGCTGCTTTTGACTTTTCGAGGTGCAAACAATTTACGTCGTAATCCCCAAATGCTTTCAATAAATCTGGATGTTTTCTCAGGTTGTCTTGACGCACTTTCAACCGAATCTCAGACAGCAAAGGAATCTCTACAAAGCCTCGCGCAGGCACGCCCTGACGAAAGTTTCCAAACTTATCTAAATAAGTGAGCTCGCCGATAGAAAAAGTTTCCGGGAACTTAAACTGTCTTACAGCAGTTGGTCCCTTGCCCACCAATTTCTGTAAGTACTGTCCACCAGCCAACAAGTCCCTGTCTTGCTCAACTGGAAGCGGCGGGATATAGGATTTTTCGACAACTTTTACTTCAACCTTTTCCGTCGGTTTCGTCAGGAAGTGGCCACCTAATGCACCGACAATAAGACATAAGAATCCGACAACTGCAGTGATTTTCCATGAACGGGGCTCAGCTTTCGCGAAGGCTGGTTTCACTATCTGTGGCACCGTTCTCGCCAAAGTACTGCTTGCGGAAGGAGCCCAGTTCGCTCGCTGAAGCACAGCTAGATCTTCAGCAAGTTCAAGTAAATTCTGATATCGACGATCAGGATCCTTTTCCAGAGTTTTCGCAACGATAGACTCAAGCGCTTCTGGAAAGTCTCTGCCCATCGAGCCTTCCTTTAAGCTTGATGGTTGTTCCGACTGATGCTTTAACATCAAATTGAGAGCACTTTCACCGTGAAACGGTGGAGCACCAGTGAGCACTTCAAACAGTACACAACCAAGAGAGTAGATGTCTGTTCGATGATCTATCTTCGTTCCAAGACACTGCTCCGGGCTCATATAGAGCGGTGTTCCAAAGATCTCCCCAGTGCGTGTAAGATTGACGGAATCGCCACCTTCACTATCGGTCAGTTTCGCAATTCCGAAATCAACGACCTTCGGAATGTATGGCTCATTCGGTCCACCTGATTTCTCGAGCATTATGTTGCCAGGCTTAATATCACGGTGCACGATTCCTTCACTGTGCGCATAAGCGAGAGCAAAGCAAACAGGAATAAATATTCGCAGGATTTCGTCTAGCGGTACCGTACCAATTCTCTTTGCGTATTCAGAGAGATTTTCGCCTTCGATCAAATCCATGATATAGAAGGGGTGGTGCGAAGGAAGAATGCCGAAATCATGAGCTCTTACCAAATTTGTATGGTTGAGCTTCATCGCCGCTTGCGCTTCCTTTTGAAAGCGACGAATAGCGACATCAGGGAAATTCTGTCCTGAAAGTGTTTTCAGCGCAAAGAGCTGCTTGAGGAAGATTTGCTCGACTTTATATACCGAGCCCATGCCGCCATGACCAAGCAGTTCAATAACCTTGTATCTTTCGGCAACAACTTCACCTATTTGCAGCACAGGTGTATTGACTTCACCTGGAGCTGAGCCTGTGGCGACAGTAGGCTGAATTTCTTTTACCCGGTCGGGTGTTTGATTTCCAGAGTCCATAAACTTTTGAGAGACTCGGCTGAAGAGCGTACAGGATCGCCATAGTAAGAATGCCTTCTTACTCATTATATGTACCATTCCTGACGATTTCTAAGCCAAAGCAGCAGCTGGAGAACCGCAAGTGGACGCTTGATTCCGGTTCCCTCTAAAACTCTTAGTCAATCAACGAGGATTGCTGAATCCAGCGCTTTTAAGCCTTTGGGTTTGTTTGGTCAGCCAATTCTCGACAATATCGGCTGTGTGTGCGGTATATTGTCCCTTCTCGAAGATCAAATGTTCTGCCTCGTCCAGCAATACATAATCTTTGTAAGGCGTTTTTAGCGCTTTATACAACCGCTCCGTTCCATCAGCCTTAGACAGCTTGTCTTTGCCACCTTGAAGCATTAGAACAGGAACGCTGTCTATGCGCCTGGCCATTTCATCGCTCTGATTCATGAATGCAGCGAACTGAGCCATTTGCTTTGGTGTCATTTCTTTCCGCGCTCTTGGATCATTGAGCCAGTTCTCACGCAGCTTTTCGTCACTTGTCGCCTTTTCAATTACCTTGCCACCAACATTGAATTTCGAATTAGGACGCACCATCCGCAATGCCACTTCCATTGCAGTTTTCTTACCACCGTAGAATTCAGCTCCAGGTACCGATGCAATAAGCCCTGAGACGCATTCGGGAAAGAGAGCCGTTGCCTGAAGTGCTATTGCGCCGCCCATTGACTCACCAAGCAAAAAAATGGGCACTCCAGGATTCATCGTTTTAACCCAATAGATGGAGCTACGCAGATCCATCATCGTCTGATAGAAATCGAGCTTCTTATCCTCGGATTTCTCGCCCATCCAACTGCCAAATCCTCTAACGTCAATCGCGTAGGTTGAGACACCTCGATTGGCCATCTCTTTTGCAAAACCTGCAAAAGACTCTTTATGCAAGCCAAATCCATGAATTGAAACGATTGCGGCAATAGGTTCTTTCGTCTTAGCCGGCCATGAAGTAAAAGACGTTTCGAAAGAGGCCGGCTTGCTTGTGTGCGTTGCAGTTGGAACCAAAGGAGGTTGCACGAAATTAGGACGGGAAGGTGGTTTGGCTGCAGGTATCGATGGATGCGCAGTCTGCTGCTTCTGTTCAATTCGAACAGTCGATGGATGAGACAAGGTTGAAGACGAAGATTGTTTCTTCAACTCAAAGTCAGATTTACTGAGAGGAACAGGTTTCCTCTCAGGCTTGGAAAGTACTTCTTGAGCCGAAAACATTGAAAACAAAAGGCACACAAGAAAGCCCAATCCAAATGCAGATTTTGCAGCGGGACTATTTTGGTACTCTAAAACCTTGATCATTAGCGGCATAGTAACAACAGTTCAAAATCCGAGTCTGCCAAAAACACTGACTTGAGTATATCAAGAGCCTCACAGACAGGCACTTTATGTAGATTTCTAAAGCTCTCTGCGCCAGTCCCAATCAGTGAGATGGTTATTAGAATCAAGCTTTTTCACCCTCACGTTTACGTTTGGAAGCTCGCTGATAAGCTGTTGAACATCTTTGGCCGGCCAATTTTCTTTGCTGATTGTTAATGAACGCAAGTAAGGCATCTGCTTCAAAGTCTCCCTTACAGCTGGTGTAACGCCGGTTGCCGCGATACTCAACATCGTGAAATTCTTGAGAGGCTTAATTCCTTCGTTTGTAATTTTCGGGTTTTGATCGACAGTCAAATAGACCAAATTAGGTACTTTGCTCAGCACCTTCAAATCATTGTCGTCCATTTGAGTATCGGCAAGATTGAGCACTTCCAGGCGTTTACATGCAAGAAGCTTTGGCAGGAGTGTCTTGGCACCGGCAACACCCTTCAACCCAAGCAACCTCAACCCACGAAAGTTTTTCAGGGAATGAATCGACGCTGCCGTCACCTTCGTATCGGATACATCGAGGGATTCCAAAAGAGGAAGGTCCTTTATGAAACTCATTCCTTTATCGCTTGTTGGTGTTCCGAAAACAAAAATCTCCGTCAGTCCTTTAATTTCGCCGGCGTGCGCCAGGCTTGTATCGAAAACGAAGCCAATATCCTCGAATTTGCCTGACGAGTCATTAGCAATATGCAAGTGCCTCAAGTCACCGGAATGAAACCCTTTGAGCAAGTGAGGATAACTGAATAAACGACTGGCTGGAACTTGCAGATACGTATCTGCTTGAAGTGGAACACGAACAGTGCCTTGAGCCGGTCGCGAATTGTCGCCTTGGGTCCTGGGAAGTGAAAAATTGAACGTTCCAATATCGAATGAAGTGGGAAATTTATAGACTTGCACAGGTCTTCTGTTTTCATCTTCGACCGTCAGATAACGGGCATGTCCAGCATTGAGCGCCTCCTCGTAATTCCGTTTGGCAGATTCAGACACCTGCACGTCAGGAACTTTAGCCACTTCTGCCGGCTTCTGTTTTCCAGCAAGCAGATATCCCAGTCCGAGGCCCACGGCAAGACATGCAGCACAGGCGGCAACAGCCAGATAAGGAGGTTGTTTCTTCTTCTCTCTAACTTCCGGTTGTGAAAGTAGCGGTATGTCTTTTACAGTCTTAGCAAAAGCATTTGTGGGTTTACTGCGCCTTTGGTCCTCTGCCATCTTTTGCTTAAAATTGGCAAGATCGAGCGCCAGATCAAGAAAACTCTGATATCGAGCATTCGGATCCTTCATCAGTGTCTTCGCGATAATCGCTTCCAGCTCACTGGGAAACTCTCCGCCCATCGAAGCTTCTTTCAAACTGCTCGGCAGTGTCGTCTGGTGCTTCATCATCAAATTGAGCGCTGTGTCGCCGTGAAAGGGCGGAGCCCCGGTCAAAGTCTCATAGATGACACAGCCGAGCGAATAAATATCAGAGCGATGATCGACTTTGACGCCAGTGCACTGCTCTGGACTCATGTAGAGAGGAGTACCGAAGACTTCGCCTGTCCTTGTTAATGTCATCGAATGTCCGTCTTCGTTCTCGGACATTTTTGCAATCCCGAAATCGACAACCTTCGGCGTGTAACCGCTTGGTTCTTTCGGACTGACTGCCAGCATGATGTTTCCAGGCTTGATATCCCGGTGAATAACACCTTGCTCGTGCGCATAGTTCATTCCAAAACAGACAGGAATAAAGATGTCCAGCACCTCTACAACGGAAAGCGTGCCGACTTTTCTCGTATACTGCGATAAGTTTTGACCTTCCACCAGGTCCATAACAAAGAAAGGATGCTGGTTTTCCAAGACTCCAAAATCATGCGCCTTGACCAAATTGGGATGATTCAGCTTGCTTGCCGCCTGTGCTTCCTTGTGAAAACGACGCATGGCCACTTCCGTGTAAGCCTGCCCATGCAAGGTCTTTAGTGCAAACATACGGCGCAAGAAGATCTGTTCGACCTTATACACGGCACCCATGCCGCCGTGACCGATCACAGAAACGACTTTGTAGCGGTCACTGATTACCTGTCCAACACTAAGCAGCTCACTGCTCGAAGATGCCGCGCCGGACTCAGTGATAAGCGTTTTCGGCAAATCGACTTTGGGAAGACCGTGCCTGGGAGTGTGGGATCCGGAAGTATCCATACGATTAAATCGAAAAACCTGCTCCAACTAATTCAGACACTGCTTTATGACTATAGCCTTTTCCGAGACACTTTGAGATGCAAATCACGCGGTAAAAGATGACAATACTTCGCAAACACATGCACAGCACGGATTTCTTATCGATTTATTTGCATATCACGACCGATATGCGCAAGATATCAATAACACATAAAATTGACAGCCGATGGAAATACCTCAGGCATACATTTCGAAAAACAATCAACTCTGATTGTTTCACAAGTGACACCATATGCAGTTAACTCGTGAGTGCCATCACTAATGGTGCGCACTTTTGCTTTTGATTGGTTACAATAGGAGTATGGAACTCAATCGTGCCACCGAAATAGCCACCACTCTGATGAGTATTCACGGTCTCTCCGACTGGCTTTTTCGTCTCAACAAAAGCAAGCGCTGTCTCGGTATTTGCAAGGCTGGCGAACGCACCATTGAACTTTCAACCGCCTACGTTTTTCAGAACAGCGAAGAGCACGTTCGCGACACAATCCTGCACGAAATCGCGCATGCACTGGTTGGAATTCAGCACGGACACGACAATGTTTGGAAAGACATGTGTTTGATTCTCGGCTGCCAACCAAAGGCTTGCGATAATTCTGCTGTCTTGCCGGAAGGCGCATGGCAGGCTCGGTGTCCTTCGTGTTTGACGTCATTCACAAGACACAGACGTCCTGATTCGATAACCGGTATGTATTGCCGTAAGTGCGGACCAGAACGAGGAAGATTGCTGTTCAAAAATCTCCGAAAGGGAAGTTTTAAACAAGTCGATCCGGTACGTACTTCCAATCTCAAACAGCCACGCCAATTGACACTTCCTCTGGGCGCTGCATTTTAGTAATTGCTTCGAGGTCGGGACGTTTAGAACGTACGCCTTTCCATGAAGCACATCTGCGAGTTGATGCCGGCTTCGTGCACTGGTGCTCTCATATAAGTTCCATCAGGCAGCATAATGCGCGCCTTCACCGTGTCGCAAAGGTAAGCGTTGAGCACCTCGTCACGCAGGTAGCGCGAATGCTTTTTGTCGTCGATTGGGACGAGCACTTCGACACGTCTGTCTAAATTCCGCGGCATCAAATCGGCACTGCCGAAATAAATTTCCTCGTCGCCGCCGTTGCGGAAATAGTAGATGCGGCTGTGCTCAAGGAAGCGGCCAACAATACTGACGACGCGTATGTTATCACTGACGCCCTGAATTCCCGGTTTGAGACAGCAGACTCCTCGGACAATCAAATCTATCTGCACACCAGCTTGCGATGCTTCATACAAAAGTTTGATGATGCGCTCGTCGACCAGGGCGTTGGTTTTGAAAATCAAATGGCCGGCTTTGCCATTTCTATGATTCTCAATCTCGCGCCTGATCATACTTTCCATCCGATCACGCAGATTGATCGGAGCAACCAACAACTTGCGATAATCTTTTTTGCGTGAATATCCGGTCAGATAGTTGAACAAATCGGCAACGTCGGCGCCCAATTCTTCATCAGCCGTAAGCAATCCAAAATCAGTGTACAAATGCGCCGTGACAGGGTTATAGTTGCCTGTTCCGAAGTGAACATAGCGTTTGATTCGATCGCCTTCTTTGCGCACGACGAGCGCAACTTTTGCGTGTACTTTCAATCCGAGCAAGCCGTACACAACGTGCACGCCTTGACGTTCCATGGCCTTCGCCCATTCGATATTACTCTTCTCGTCAAAACGAGCTTTCAATTCTACGAGCACTGCCACCTGTTTTCCTCGCTCAGGTGCTCTGATTAGCGCGTCAACTATGGGTGAGTTATTGCCCACGCGATAAAGGGTCATCTTCATCGCCTGCACGTTCGGATCGCGCACAGACTGAGTCAAGAAGTTGACCACAGGCTGGAAGGAATCATAAGGGTGATGAACCAGCACATCGCGCCGCTTTAAAACGCTGAAAAGATCTTCGTCCTGCGAATCAGGATTGAGAGCTTGCGGAATCGCCGGTAAAAACGATTGATACTTGAGATCAGGGCGGTCGAGAACACAAATGTATTTGAGCATGCTCAATGGGAGTCGACCTTCGACCCAGTAGATGTCGACAGGCTCGATCTCCAAATTGTCGACAAGGATCTCCAACACGCGATTGGGAATTCCTGGATTGACCTCCAGGCGCACAACATCTCCGAATCGACGTTGCCGAATTCCTTCTTCGGTCGTTTCCAAAAGATCGCCTGCTTCCCACTCCTGAATTTCCATTTCAGCGTCTCTAGTCACATGAAACGGATGTGACTCGACTACTTCCATGCCGGGAAAGAGGAAGTCCAAATGAGCGCTAATAAGTTCGTCCAACCAGATGAATGTCTGTGTCTTGCTGGTCTGGAAATTGCGCCGAGACAAAGGTGAAGAAGGGTCGTCCACGCGTATCAGCTGCGGCAAACTATCCGGCACTTTCACTCGGGCAAATCGCTCTTCCCCGAGATTGTCTTTGATCAAAACAGCCAGGTTCAAACTGAGATTGGAGATGTGCGGAAATGGATGCCCTGGGTCATAGCCCAATGGGGTCAAAATCGGAAAGATGTTCTGGTGGAAGTATTCACGAATCTTAGACTTTTGGTTCTCATTGAGCTCGTTGTACTGAAGAATGCTGACACCCGCGTCCAGCAATGCCGGGGTGAGTTCGTTCTTGTAATAACGATGCGCGCGCTGCAACAAGGCCGCGACTTCAAACCTGATTGTTTTGAGCTGATCGCTGGGCGTCAGTCCATCAATACCGACGGCTGCATTTCCTGCTTCTACCTGTCTTTTCAGCCCAGCCACCCGGACCATGAAAAACTAGTCCAGGTTGGAGCCAACTATGGAAAGAAACTTGACCCGCTCCATGAGTGGGTTGCTTGGGTCTTTGGCCTCTTCAAGCACCCTTGCCTGAAAGGAAAGAAGGCTCAGCTCCCGATTTACGTACAGCTTGGGATCGTCAAGCGACGGGAGGGGGTTGGAATAGTCCAGTTCCGGAAAACTGCCAGTCGACAGTGAGGTTGACGGCGCCGGCTCGACATCGTTCTTATTTTGCAGGTTTTCTGTAGTCATTTCTAAATTGTACGGGATCTACGGCTGGTCTCTGCTTATTTAGTCTTGACTATTCTTAGCAAAAAAGCCGTTTCGGCGCCCGAAATCAAACTGCCGCTTTACAATAAAAGTAGCCAAAAGCTCCTTTTCTCGTATGGTTTTAGCGTTTGTGCCAGAGGAAAGGTCGAAAACAAACCCAGAAATCGAAATCCCAGAAGATTGGGGGGACTGAATCTCCTCTGATCGCCCGGCTTCAGACTTTGAAGCCGGGTTTGTCTTTGTAGGTCAACAAATCCAGCGCGATTTCCCCTACTGGGTAGTAATTTCATACTGAAAACCGCCCGCCACTCCGGAATTCCCCGTAGCCCTGACAATGGCGCCGGCCCGTCTGCGCGTTTCTTCGATAAGGCGGGCGTTTGGCAAATCAGTGGACTCTACCTTGGCAATTGCATCCTCCAAACTGCGTCCACCTTCAACGTGTCGGGCAATTAGACGTGGGCGGATGGTTTCAAAAGACGCATCCAAAAACCAGCAATCGTCAAGTAAACCGGCAATTTGACGCCACTTTTCTCGGTCGAGAAGTAAATAATTGCCTTCCGTGACAATGACTCTGACATCCGTGCCTATTTTGATTGCGTCAGCAATTGAGCCATCAATCGAGCGGTCAAAAGCCGGGGCAGATAAAGCCTGCGCAGGAGTTTCTCGGATCCTCCTCAGTAACTGGATAAAACCTTCAGCATCGAATGTCTCCGGTATGCCTTTCAGTGGCCGCAACCCCAGAGTGTCCAAAGTTTCATTGGGCAGATGGTACCCGTCCATCGGCACTATTTGAGCTTTTTGACCGCTTGGTAAAGCCGCATTGATTGCGTCTACTAATCCCCCGGAAAGGGTAGATTTGCCTGCTCCCGGGAATCCGACTATGCCGACGATAAACCGATTATCGGCAGGGATACTTGCCAAACCCGCAATTACACGCTTTGTCAGCTCTTCCAAAATCAATTCTCCTGTGTCCAGTTGCGGACTAAAGTGCGAAAAGTGGTATACACAGATTATGGCGGTGTCCCTGAGCGCGTTTGATTTTAAAGACAACTAAAGCGGTTGGCTTTTGGTGCTTGAGGGATTGGTATTTAAGCATATTGAGGTAACTCAAAAGTGGATGCCCCAGCAGACACTACTGGGCAAGAAGTTCTTGGATCCATAGGCTTGTTGATTGATCGTCTCAACCAACAAGTTCTAGGCACCGTTTGGCTGGCTGATAATTCCAAGGCTATAACCTGCGCGCATCTCACGGTTCCGTACGCCAACATTCCGGAAGCTTTGCAAGTCAATTTCCCCGCCACTGGAATCACCTGTGGTGTCAAAGAAATCGAATTCCATCCTGACTTCGACCGCTGGATGGTCAAACGATTTGCCGGACAAACGCAACTGTTTCCAGCATTTGAATTAATTTCCCAACCACAAAACGTCGCCTGTCTCAGACTGGTAAATTCGCTCAAGCAACTGGATAGAGATTTGCTTCCACGCTTGACTGCTGCGCTTGTCCTACCGCCGCCGCAGGGAGAAACTGTTGTATCGGGCCAAGCTGGTCGACTCGAATTGACTTCTGTTTTGCAAACTCTGGTGAATGCGAGAAATTTTGGCACCTTGGTTTTGCTTGATGACCGAAACCGCATCATCGCTCGTCTGTTTCTCGAAGACGGAAAAATGACGCATGCGCAATTCCGCAACTCCAAAAATGAAGAAGCGATTTATCGACTCATCACTTCTTCGGAATTCGAGAAATTTCCCTTCTACTTCACTCCGCAAACACAGACCGAAGCAGGTTGGTGCACTTTCCCTCCTATCGAGAAAAACACAACCTTTCTCTTGATGGAAGCCTACCGGCGTATGGAAGAACTCAATCAAATGGTGGAACAAGCCGGTGGGTTGAGTATGGTGGCAGTAAGGCGTGCTGAAAACATCAATTTTGATTTACTACCGGAAGATTGGCGCCCTCTTGCTGCTTACGTCTGGAATTGCGTAAACCCCGAAATGTCCCTAGGTTGCTTAACAAGATCGTTGAGCATCGATGCATACAGTGCAATTGGTGCATTGCAAGTGCTTTGCGGCAGCGGTCAGATCGCTCTCGAGAAAAGAGAACCTGCCACAGCAGGAGCAAGTCTTCCTCTGGAAATGGCTACTGACTCGCACCTTTCTAGTGGCGACGATCTCTATGCCTTAGGTATTGATCCACGTACAAATTTGCCTGTAATTATGAGGGGTTTCATAGTTGAAGAATTCTGGCAGGGGATGGATCAGCATCAGGTATCTTCCATTTCCCTTCCTCTGGAATTAGCGGGCGCACCGCTCGTAAAAGATGGGGCGGTAGTTGGAATTCATTGCGGTCCGCTTGTGCAAGAGTTTGGACACTACGGTGAAGGTTTTGAACCGCAGCTGATGATGACTGTTCAAGCTGCTCAAACCTGCCTTGGACAGAACACACCTCAGACAATCGCACACTCAGGCTCGTATCCGCCGGTCAAAGAAAGTGCAGTCACGGCCAATGCCTTGCAAATGGCGGAGCAGACTCTCGAAACAGACAGACTAGGCACGCCATCAGGAAGTCATTCGCCGGTCAGAGCCAGAGAGCGCATGGAGACACGCGAAATCAACGCGCCAATGCAAGCATTTTCATCGCTTTTCGGTTCGATAAAAGGCGCCGTAGACGGGTTAAAAAAGGCACCACCACCGCCACCAGGCCAATTCCTGCAGTCACAAAGCCTTCGACAGGCTATCTCTTCCAACAAATTCAGCAAGGTCGCAGATAATGCCGAGTTTCAGAACGGAGATTTGGTTCGCTTCGAGGTGAAAGCATTCGAAGACTGCTTTGTCTACGTACTTGTCAAATCCGCCTCAACAACTCAAGCGCCTAGACTCATCTATCCTTACAGTCAGGATGATGACTCTCAAATCAGCAAGGGATCTGTGCTGACGATTCCGGAAAGAAATGCCGCACGTGCCGGACATGGAAAACAGCAGATGGCCGGAGTCATGATTCCAGGCGTGCAGGGGCAAGAAGAAGTTTACATGTTAGCGTCACGCCACTCTCTGCTTGAAGCATTCAATACTCCGAATGTGGAGCAAATCGTCACTGACAATCTGTCAGGAGTCTGCGCCGACGTTAATCACGGGGCGTCGATCACACGCCCAGCCGGAGCCATTTTCCACGGACTTGCCAGCGAAACTCAAATATTCGATCCTATGGAAAAGATAAACGTCCTAGTGCTTAGACTTTCACATCAAAGACCATAAGTGAGGATCGCATTTTTTAGTGCCCCCTCTGCTATGCGCAAAGCTTTTTTGCTTATAGGTTTTGCAGACTGATTGGTTGTGGGTGATGAACTTTTGCCTTCCCTTCTGGCTTTGCCTGTGGTTCTAGTTCTCTTCTTGGCGCGCCGTTTTCTGCGAGTGGTGCCTTCGCGCCAATTCTCCCTTGTTTTCAAAGTTTCACGCACTATCTCTTTTAATTCACTGAGATCCATGGAGGCTGTGAGTTTTTCCCACAAAACTCGTCGCTTGCTCGTCGAGAGTCCGGACGAAAGCTTTCGCGCCTGCAAAATGCTCATCGCCTCTTCTTTCCATAGCAGCTGGCAGATAGCGTAAGGATCGACTTCAGGGTTTAATCTCGGAGTCCAAATTTCGTCAACATATGGGACGCCGTTTCGCATGCCGGCGACCATCAACCCCCACCAAGGTGGCAACACTTTCATTGCTTGCTCTACGTGTTGCTCATCGGCAACCAGAGTGAGCTTGTCGAAAACCTTGTTATATGCAGCTTGCTGAGATTGAAGCCGATCGAGATTGTCTTCGGAACTCTTTATTTCATATCCGTGAAGATAGCCGTTGACGACGGCAACGTCAATTCTGAACTTACCCTCAAGAATGCCCAGCTCATCGATTACTCTGGTGCCTGGATCGAGTGCGCAGACGCGCTTCATTTCAACTTCATGCAATATTCTTCTGATGTCGGCGTCGTGCATGATTGTTCTTGCTGAATGCCACCAAATAAGGTGTATTCTAGCAAAGAAAAAAACTCTCGCAGATCGAAGCGCGCGACAAACTTTCCAGACGCAAAAAGGTCAAGGGAAAACCAGATCCATCCCTTTACAAGCATTCTGCAGATAAGTAAATGCGGCCAAACAGTCCCATCCCCCCCGTATCCTTTATATACAGCCGCAAACCAGGGGCGAAAGACGAGCGGGTCGCCTGCCAAAAATAGTGAAAAGACCACTGGCGCGGGTATAGCAGTCGTAGTATCAAAGCAATACACCAACCGGTCGGCTCCGAGTAATGAACGAGGAACAGACGACAAACAAAGAATCGCTGGTCGAAATTGACTCGGTCGAAACGGATCCAGTGAGAATTGACCAAGTTGATTCGGTGAATGACACCGAGCGAACCGTCGGCATGGCTCCGTCACGCGCGCTTGAACTGAAGCCTGGCCAGGTAATTGCCGGTCGCTACACAGTTATGGAAGAAATCGGTCGCGGCGGTATGGGAGTCGTTTATAAAGTCAATCAGTTTGCGTTATCGCGGCAACTAGCGTTGAAGACCATAGACGCGACCGACATCACGGATTCGACTTGGCGTCGCTTCCAACAAGAAGCGAAAGCCACAGGTTTGTTGGACCATCCAAACTTGATCAGTGTCCACGACTTTGGATTACTCGAGGACAAGCATCCGTATTTCGTGATGGATCTCATCGAAGGTACGACCCTTGCTAAACGAATTGAAAGTGGTGGTCCGCTGTCGGTAGAAGAATCTCTGCCACTGATGATCCAGATCTGTTTCGGGCTTGCGCACGCTCATGATGTCGGAATTATCCACCGCGATATCAAACCATCCAATATCATGCTCTGCAAAACAGAGGTCGCAACCGCAAACTCAACAGTCAAAATAGTCGACTTTGGTATCGCGAAATTACATAGCGCCGAGGCGACGGAAACTCAGGGCTTGACTCGAACCGGGGAGATTTTTGGTAGTCCGTTATACATGAGCCCGGAGCAATGCCTCGGATTGCCTGTGGATCATCGCAGTGACATTTATGCCTTCGGTTGTGTTTTTTTCGAGACGCTGACGGGTATTCCGCCCTTTCAAGGAAACAGCGCACTGGCGACGATGATGAAACATCAGACCGAGAAGCCGCCAACTTTGAAGGAAGTTACGCTCGGCAAAGACTTTCCCGAAGAGATAGAAAAGCTTGTTTCCAGGCTGCTTTCCAAAGAACCTGATAAGAGATATCAGTCACTAAAGGCAGTTGCAAGAGATTTGAGCCTACTGCAACAAGGCGTTTCTGCGCAAACTTTCTCAGGTGTTCCCGAACCAGCGGAAAAAACTCCGATCGGCAGAACAGTTCCTCTCACTGGCGCTCTCCTTGTCTGGATGGCATCAGTGATTGCAGTTGGTTTTACTTGCTGGACCATTAGAGGGAATGTAGATGCGGAAATCTTTCGCAAACAAGAAAATGCCAAAGAGTTTGCACCTCCATTTCACGTTCCGGATATCGTGCCAAACGACGAGCCTTCTTTTACCTCATTTGAGACTATCAACGGTGTTCGCTTCCGAAAGTTCAACCTGCCGCGAGGATTTGGATATTATTCATCGCTCAGCTCTCTTGGTGCCCCAGTAAGAATTGACGGACCGTTCTATGTCCCTGCCGAGCAGGAAGTCAACTTAAAAGTTCATGACCTCATCGCCGTCACAAATCCGAGATTCTTTGCGCGTTTCAAATCTGACGACTTTCAAATGCTTGATATTTCAAACAATGTCGCCGTATCTGATACGACCTTCGAGCATTTGAGCCACCTGAAAGTCTTGAAATACCTTAACGCAGACAACGTTGATATTACGAACAATGTGATTCAAGAATTCAATCGCATGCCAAATTTGAAGGCAATCTACATCGACGGTACTCAAATAAGGCAAAACGGCCTCATCAACTATAAGTATTTGAGAAATTGCACAGAACTCGGCATAGGCAGAATTGGTTCCATGGAGCGTGTGCTCAAGAAATTGGAAGGTTCAACCAAGCTCGAGGTTCTGCAGTTAGAAAATAGCGAACTGACCGATGAGCAACTCAAGCTTGTTGCGACCTTGCCAAACTTGTGGCATCTAAACATAGAACACAACCCCAAAATCACAAATGCCGGGTTCCGATACCTCTTTTCGATGAAACATCTAAGGAATATCCGCATTTCAGGCACAAATATAACGCCGGAAATAATTCCTGAATTAAAGAAGATGCCCAGCCTGAAGACGATGTATGTCTACCCTAACGTTTGGAAGGACAAAGACAAAGTGAGACTCAAATCTGAAGCTGATGTAAACATGGAAATCGATACCAACTCTTATGCGCTATACAGTGGTCGCAAGACCCAAGTAGATCTAGATATGGAAGATGTGAAGCGCATGTATGACAAGAACCCAATCAAAGGGAAATAGCATTCATTAGAAGGCAGACGGGCACTTGTCATCAACCGAATGACAAGTGCCTATTTTTGGTACTATACCGTCTTCAAATGGATGCAGGAGGCTGGTTTCCATGAAGCGGGTTCGGACCGAACGTTTCAATAGTTTCTCGAAGTCATTTCTACTCACAGTGACAGCAGCACTTGTCGCACCACTGGCAGTGCATGCTGAAGACTCACTGGTAAAACCACTAACTCCCATCGCGGAGAATCGAGAACCGGTTATTCTGCATCCTGAGCAGGCTGCACAAGCCAGCGAGAAGCTGGCTGCACTGGAAAAGAAGTTCAAAAAGAAGCCAAACATACTGGTATTTTTGATGGACGATGTCGGCTGGGGAGATCCAGGCTGCTATGGCGGCGGGCATGCTTCCGGAGCACCGACGGAGAACATCGATCGCCTAGCCCGCGAGGGGCTGCGTCTGACTTCCTGCTACGCACAACCTTCCTGCTCTCCGACCCGCGCCACCATCATGACCGGCCGCCTGCCAATGCGTCATGGAATTCTCAGACCACCAATGTATGGAGAACCAGGTGGACTAGAAGGCGAAGTTACGCTCGCGCAAGTGTTGTCCAAGGCTGGTTACACCACGCAAGCAGTCGGCAAATGGCATATGGGCGAAAATAAAGAATCTCAGCCGCAAAATGTCGGCTTCGATGATTTCTATGGTTTTCTCGGCGTCTCCGATATCTATACGGAATGGCGCGACCCATATTTCTATCCTGAAGTCGTAACTAGCCCTGAAAGAACGAGGTTGGTCGAGAAATCAGCCTTCAACAAATGCATGGTTCGCTCGAAAAAAGGCGGAGACATTGAAAATGTCGAAGAAATAACTATTCCTGA
>DTSE01000376.1 GCA_012965515.1 Candidatus Melainabacteria bacterium
CTAGCACGGTGCTGGGGCAGGGCGGCTGCAGACAAGCTAGGCGATGAGCCGATCTTGGCGGCAATGATGTTGAACAGTCTTGTGCCGCCGCTGGAATTGAGGTGCACTGTGTCCAGGTAGTCTGTGATGATGAATCTAAAGTCGTCGGAAAGATCGATGTAGTCAGCACCATATTTGGTGCAAGTGGAACTCAAGTATGATTTGAAGTCATGCCAAAATGCATCAGGAAGGATTGAGCGATTGGGATATGTCGCCGGCATGTTGACGACAAGAACCTTGATGTTTTGCTCTTTCAGCTTCGCAAGAAAGGCATTGAAGAAACTTTTCTCGCGCGGGTACAGGGCTGTCTTTGGATTCTTATACCTGTTCAGGTACTCGGGCATATTGTCCTGAAACCCGTAAGGCATCGGATATGGTATCAGCCATTCGCCTTTGCGAATGTTTGTGCCGCCGCCCAAGAATACTTGCATCACAGAACGTTTTACATTCAGGTGCGAAACAAGTGTGCGCGGATGCTCGCCCGGTTTCTGCCCGATTCTGGAAATTTGTCCTGCTATTTCGGCAAGTTTTGCATTCCACCGTTTGAGGGGAACATATTGATGAACAGTGTAATCGAGATAGGCGAACGGATCGCAGAACGATGCTTTCGCTAGATTGTCGAGATTTACATAGCGGGAGAAAAACTGAAAAGGCTCTGTATCGGCCGGAGCTGTCATCGTGTTGTCGATGAAGTCGCGCGGGTTGACCCCGATGATGACGAGCTGCGGTTTGTTATCGGCTTTGAAAAGCGCGCTCGAAAGCAAGTATGCATCGGAAGCCATCGAGCCTGGGATGGAAGCATTGTAGACTTCGGTGCTGCCGCCCAGGTGTTGTTTCAAATCCTTTTCGAGAGTGGCTGCGCGACGGTCTAAGACGCAGTCGCGGAAGTTCTTCGCTGTTATCGTATCGGCAGAAAATGTTGCCGAGCCAATGAGCGAGCTGCCGAACATTACTACCGGAGGCGCTTTCTCTCGCATCAAGTAGTTGCGTGCAACCCAGAATGACCACGAACCTTCCTGGCTCGCTTCCTCTGAGCGCTTGAGCAAAGTTTCCTTGGTAAGCCCACTGGCGCGTTCTGAAAGCGTACCAATCGAAAGCAAGTTGATTATGCCGAATGCTGCAAGTGCTACGACAAAACCGCAAGCGATAGCCTTCTTCTTCGAGGAGGTTTCTTTCTGCGTCTTCGAATCTGGCGATTGCAATTCAGTCATGAGAAATTTGCGCCACCATCACTGCACACTGGGTGACTTGGAATTCGCGACCGCTTGGTGCCTCTCCAGGTCCTGACCGGACAGCGCAAACGCCTGGCGTGTGCGACCGGACAGCGAAACGATGTTGACGAGTTGGTCGAAGAGTTTCTTGCCGCCATACGCATTCAGGTGTACCGAATCGTGGAAATCTGCTTGCGAGTAGTTGGCGGGCGTGCACATATCGTAGAATGCCACGTTGTTCTTCATCGAGAACACATGCAGGTCGCCAACGTAAGACAGGTATCTGTTGGGCCCAAGCAATCCGATGTTGTAAGTCGTGATCGGCATATTGACGAGCACAAGTTCGATGCGCTCTTTCTTGCAGAACTTCGCAAGTTCCTCGAGGAAGTAAAACTGTGTCTTGTACACATGCTTGTCGGGATGTTTGTACCGCTCGACATATTCCGGAGCGTTGTTGATCCAGCGCTTGCGTGCATCCGCTTCGCTAATTGGACCTGTCATCACGGCCAGCGGACGAATCTCACCCGGCAAATAGTTGGGCAGCAGCTTGATGCGATCCCACCACGTAAACGGTTTGTCAGTCTTGGGGCAGGCAACTAGCTTGTTGACCACGTTTTCAGACTCTTCTTTGAACTTCAATTGGAAGTCCGCAGCATGTCCGCTTAGGAAGAACGTACGGCTGATGAACCATTCCAATCTGGTGTAAGGCGTTCTGAAAACATGACTGGCGATGTCGTCGATATTTACAATGCGGCGCAGGAAGCGGAAAGTTTCCGTGTCGTCGGCGCTGGACATTGTACTGTCGATGAAATCTCTGGGGGCAACGCCGTAAACCACGATGTCCGGTCGGTTTGATGTGGCAACCATTGCCTTCAGTGTCATATACGCGTCAGACGGCATCTGTCCCGGGATGGAGAGGTTCAAGCAATTGAATGTGCCGCCAAATCTGGTGATGAGGTTGTCCGAGAGGTATTTGGCTTTGTGATATTGGGAGAGATCGAGCGTTTTGTTCAAGTAGTTGGCATCGACGCCGGCAACGGCGCTGACCATCAGGGAAGAGCCCAGCAACGCGACGTTGTGAACGTGCGATGACTTCCTCATATCGTTGAAGCCCCACCACGTCCATCCTCTGTAGAGATAGACGTGGTGGGGCTTCAA
>DTSE01000377.1 GCA_012965515.1 Candidatus Melainabacteria bacterium
GCAGCGCAGCCTGCAGCGTGTCAAAGAGAACTGATTTGAGATTGAGCCCAGCCGACTCCTCTTCAGAAAAACCAAGATCAACAAATACGTCACCACTACCTGTGGTGAAAGGCTTTTTCTTCGTCATCATTCGAACTTTCGCTGTTGCACTAATTCACTGTATCGCTTTCTGGCTACTTCCATGTCTAGAGTGGAAGTCTTCTGAGATTTTTTTCGTGTGATGGCATGAATCACGTATATTGCTTCCTCAAACTTTGCCACGTAGATGAGCCTAAATTGATCGCCCATTTCGGAAAGTCGAATCTCCGCTACTCCTGGTCCTATTGTTCTCATTGGCTTGAAATCGTCAGGAACACCTCCAAATTCAACCTTATTGAGCTGTCGTCCCACTTGTTCACGAACGGACTTGGGCCAGCTCCGAACCTGGTCAAGGAGGCGATCAGAATGCCAACGAGTTACCTTCTTCGTCCGAGATTCTTTATCCATATCATATACCATTTTTGGTATAACACAAACAGCTGGGGAGTTGCAAACGCTTGCCAAAGCAAAGCGCGAAGAAATTCCTTCTACACTGATGTTATGGAAACCCACGATCAAAATGACTGGGGAATTGCACAGCAATGGAAACGCCTAAACAGTGCGGTTTCTACGCTTCTCACATAGATAGATGAGTAATATGCTGGTTCTATGAGAATTCCAGTTCTGCTGATTGCTTTAAGCGTTGTCGCCGGCGTAGCCGTTGGCTATATGCCGCAGCTCGGATTTGTCGGTTGGCTATACCATCATTGCGGGGTTGGTCTGTATGAAAGAGGAAAAGCTCAATACAAGCAAGAGCAACTGACTAAGGCAAAGGCAAGCTTAACTGCAGCATTAAAATTTAGCCCGCTTATGCCAGAAGCGCACTTCTACCTTGCGATGACCAACTTTCTGGCTGGAAATAATATTGAGGCTTACAACGGCTACAATTTCTGCATCATGCAGGGCTACAATACTCCTGCTGCATTTCACAACCGAGCATTGGTTAAAGAATCTTGGGGTGATACTGTAGGTGCACTTCAAGACCTTTTGCAAGCTGTATATCTAGAGCCAGACCAATCTGAGTTTCACACGAGCTTGGGACGTATTCACTACTTTTTGCGCGATTCTACCCGAGCAATTGCAGATTGCAAACGAGCTATCCAATTGGATGCCACTAATGGGCGGGCTCACCACCTCAAAGGCAGTGCCGAGATGAGCTTAAATCGCTGCAGAGAGGCGGAGATCAGCTTTAGTAGGGCAATTTCGCTTGAGCCTACCAACAGCACTTACTTCGAAAGCAGAGGCAGCCTTCGTTTGTCTCAAAACAAAAATCGCGAAGCTATTCAGGATTTTGACAAATCAATTAGCCTCTTGCAGTTCAATGCAGATGCCCGCCTGGGAAGAGCCAAGGCACTATTTGCCCTCAATGAGTGCAAAGCGGCGCTTAAAGACATCGATATGATAATCAAGTTCGACGAAGAGAATGCAGAAGCATTTGCCGAAAGAGGATACATATTTTCGAGAATGAAGAAAAGGCTCGACGCAGAAAAAGCATTCAGCAAAGCGATTGCGCTCGCTCCGTTTGATGGTCAAATTCGCACTGACTACGCAATTCACTTGTACAGGAACAAGCAGATAAATGAAGCGATAGAACAATGTAGCAAGTCTGTTAGGTTCGAACCGAACTGCTCCTCTGCATATCTGTTTCGAGGAATATTCAACCGCAAACTGGGCAAAATCGAATCCGCAATGAGAGATTTCAGCAAAGCAATTGTAGTAGCTCCTCGCGCTCGTTGCCCATACTACGAACGAGCCTTGTTAAAACTGCATCTCGGAGATCGTGAGGGAGCCAAGGAAGACTGGCAAAAATTGCTAAGAATCGATCCTGAATTCGATGATTATTACGGCAAACTTCGATCCCTCTGAAAAGAACTACATCGGAATTTCCATCGACGTGAAGCCCAGGTGCTGACCGGTGACGCGGTCAAATTTCTCTTGCATGTGAGTGTTGCCGTCTTTGATGATTAGATAGCCTTTGCCGTTATCGTTTCTTGATTCGACGCCAATCTTGGTGACGCCGTCGAGTTGCAGCTGATACTGCGCGACGAATGCGATCTTGCCAGTTATGTCTGCAGGAATGTCTTGCAAGATTTTCGAGATTTGCTTGTCGTCGTTTCGCTTAATGGCATCGGCCAAATCCGCGACAACCTGCAACTGTTTCGGATTCATCTGTGCGATAACTTCTTCCTGTCCGGCGACGCGGTTCGCCATGATCTCCTTGAATTTCTCCACAGAGAGACCAGGTTTGTCGCTCAAGAAATCCTTTATTTCTGCGGGGCTCATGTCTGCAGCGTACGACTTTTTCATCTGCGCAATCAGTTCCTGATTCGTTGCAGGCTCTGGCTTCTGGGAAGACACTTGTTCTGATTCGCTGAAACCGGCAAGCAATTGATCCGCTGATGCAAAACCAGCAGCCGTTACGACATCAGTAGTCTTTCCAGAGATTGCTTGCATCTCTTTCGCGCCCAACTGGAAAGACTGCGCGGCAAAGGTCAGATCAGACGTTTGCTTGTCGGAGGGTTTGTAGGCATCGCTGACATTGAAATTAAGGTCGCTCAAGTGGCAGTCTCCAAAAGGGGTGGGGAAACAAACAAAGGGGTAGGAAGGGGTGAATCCTTACAGAGGCAGCTCTATAGAAAGAACAGCGGGCAATTGCGGGGGTTGCATCAACCTTAGGGCAGCGCTTGGACATTGGTTGGACAAAAGCCGAACACGCGCAAAAAGACCGCAATCGCAGGCTCCGCGGGCTGCGGTCAGTTTTCTCAGAGGTGGGAATAGTAGAGCCAGAAGCACCGCTCACGGCTCTCAAATGTTCGAGAAATGGCAACAAGAAATGGACAAAGGCAACGTCGCTATGACGATGCGCGATTTCGCGAGCGCAGAGACACACTTTGCCCTGGCAGCAAAGGAAGCAGAAAAATTCGGGCACAACAATTTGAGTCTCGCCCTAAGCCTAGATAGACATGCAGAAAGTCTGATTCAACAGGCGCCGCTATCGAATGAACAAGTTGAAGTTTGCGTCAACGCTCTCGAACGCGCATGCAACATCTACGAAGCCGCCCATGGACCAATCAATTTGAAAGTAGCGGAATTGCTGAATAAGTTGGCGCGGATTATTATCTGGTTCGACGCAGATCAATCTGAAAAGCTGGCTCGACGGTCAATCTCAATCTACGAGGAATTGCGCTCCGACAGCGTTGCCGACCCAATCGAGATGCTCGCCACCGTCCTCTTGGTGCAGGAAAGAAGAGACGAACGCAGGGAAACCTTAGAAAACTATGTTCGCAAGTACGAGAGTATGGAAGGAGCGTCTCGTGTGGCTCTCGGAAGAATTCTTATCACACTTGCTTGCTCAATCACAGACGACGATAAGGCGGTGTTGAAACATTACCAGCGCGCAGTGGAGCTTTTGTCCGACGTTCCTGAGCAAACGAAGAAAGTCATAGAAGTGAAAGTTCAGCTAGGGAAGATGTTGTTTAAGGAGCAGCGATTCAGCGAAGCCGAACGGATGTTCGAAAGTGTGATCGAGCAAGGAGAGTGTTTACCAGATGTACACTCAACAACAATCGAGGAGGCTATCTGTCGCCTCGCGCGGCTGCACTGCTGCTTTTATGAGGATTTCGACAAGGCTAGAAGGTTGTTGAAGCGCGCCGAAGAAATCAGAGATCCTGAGGCTATTCCACCGTTTGGAACTGGCATTGATATAGAGAACTCCAACCTGGCCAGTGCAACAGGAGACTACTCGAAATACGAGGAAATCACGCGAGAGGATCTGCGCAAAGTACGAGAAAAAATGAAGAATGTGAGTGAAGCAGACTATGTTAGTACGTTAGGCTTTACACGTCCGGCTATCGAACTCGCAAACATCTTGGAACGAAAAGGCGCATATGAAGAGGCTTTCCAACTATGGGAAGAATGTGCGAACTTCCCAACTGTAGACGAATGGGTCATTGAGCCCGCGAAACTAAAACTCGCAAGCGCCTACGTTGAGCGCGGACAAATCGAAAAGGGCAGACAGCTAGCCGACTGGGGATTGAACCGCATAAACAATGACACCAGCGATGATGCGCTCATGCTATCTGTAATAGCGGAATGCAAGCTTGGAAGAATTGAAAACACGGAAAAGTCAATTGCAATCTTGGAACAGCGCCTGGCTGAACTGCCGGATGACTACGAAGATCATTACCGTCCTCTGCCGTACCTGAACCTGGTCATAGCGTATGGCGTCGCAGGAAGAGATGATGATGTAAAACGAACATTGCAAGCGATGTTCGACGATGAGGAAGACATCTCGATTTTCAGAGCGATGGCATACGAAGGCACAGCGAAGTCTTTGGACGGATACAAACTACCCGAGTACGCAACCACGCTGCGTGAAAGGGCCAGGGAGCATCGCGTGAAGCTGCTTGAAAGAGAGCAAGAACGGAAGAGAGAACTGGAGCCAGGAAAGCCATCGGGGTAGGGGCGGCATGCCTGCCGCACGAGGGCGACGCATGGCGTCGCCCCTACAAGAAAAGGGCGCATGCAATGCGCCCCACAGAAAAGGGCGCATGCAATGCGCCCCCACAGAAAAGGGCGCATGCAATGCGCCCCCACAGAAAAGGGCGCATGCAATGCGCCCCTACAATAAAGGGTGCGTGCAATGTGCCCTACGCGTTAGCGGCGGCGCGCTTTTTGCTCTTCTTTTCTTTGCGAGTCTGATTTTTCTTGGAACGCGAAGTGCCCTTTGTTCTTTGACGCGAAGGTTTTCCACCAACGGCCGCGACTTCCAGGAGTTCGCAATCTTCAATCGAAACCACGGTGACACTCTCGATTTCGACTTCTTCCTGCGAGGTTGACTCTTCGGTTTCTTCAACCAGAGAAAGAGGATCGATGTTGAACATCGACTCGAGATTGGTGCGGATATTTTCTGAAGCCTTGAAAGAGAGTTTCTCAGTCGCATCAAAAACACAACTCGCTTCAATAGGCTCGCCATCGATTGTGTGCGGAGCGAACGCTTTAGGATCGAAACAGATTTGCTCGTGAATGTGACCAGCTACGTCCGTCTTCTCGCATACAGCAAGCGACTCAGCAAAGGTCACGGAGAAATTACCTGCATATCCTTCGATCATGGATGCGTCTTGATGCTCAGGAGCAAACGAGATTACTGCACTGTTCGATTCGATGGTGTTCTCAAATTGAGTGGCGAGCTCTTCATAAGCTTTTGCAGCGTCCATGCATTCTGAAAGGAGTTCATCAAGGCATCCGAGCAGTTCGTCCGAGATTGAATCAACCGTTTCTGAAACTGCTGTCGAAACCACATCTGAAACTTTTTCTACCTGCGTTGCAGCGCTATCAAGTGAAGCGGAAAGAACTGCTGCCACCTCGTCTGCTGCCGCCATCTTCTTCGGTGTACTATCAGATGATTTGTACGAGACAAATGAATTGAACGCGTCATAAGAATTGCTCGGATCGAGCGGTTTATGAAGTTCGTCCTCATCGTGACGTTCGATCATTCTCATCGAACTGCGCAGCGTAGAAAGTCTGCGAATTCCAGCGCCTTGATTATCCAAGCTGGTGATCATTTTCACTTCGCCGGTGCCATAGTTTTCGATCGATGGCACGTCTTGCGCCTTGTCCATTTCGATAAAACTGCGACCTTCGGGTATCTCAGATCCAACAATCGGAAGATCGTCATAGCTGCTCGTGTACTTTGAGTTCTTTTCGTAAGCCGTCAGGCCTGACTGAACGCGGCTGTCCCAAGCGTCTACGCCAGCCGTTTTCCGGCTGGTCCAGTGAGACATTTTTCGTCCGCCACTGCTTAGGCGAGGGAAACTGCCGCTGAGTCCGCTGCGATTCTCACTTGCCGGTGGTTCAAAATTGAGGACAGGAAGTTCTGCTGTAATCGCATTGGGATCTACAGCTGCTGCGCCCGTCGTCTCGCTTACTGGCACAATCGAAGCCGTGCTCGCAATCTCAATTTCCGTGGTGATTGCGCGCGAGATCTTAGTGGCAATTCTTGCCGCCGCTTCCGCAAGCGGATCAAAACTTTCGCAGACTTCATCTGAATCAGTCTCAGACATATTGGCAATATTGACCAGATTGTCGATGTACTCTTCATCCTCGACTGGCAACCGGAGGATATTCGAAGATGCTTGATATGAGTAGGTTGCGTTGGTAGCGGCAACAAAAGTCGACGGCGGATTGCAGTCAATTTGAACTTGACCTTGCGACGCCGCTCCACTCTTCGGATCTTTCTTCAGCGCGGCGTATTGCCCACTCATTTTGCTCAAACGTTTTCGGTTGCCTGACAGGTGTTCTTCATCGGTGTACGCGGAGATGTTGTGGTGACCACCCTCTGCGTCGGATGTTTCACCCAACGTCAAATAAGCCTGAAACAGTTGCTTCATTAAGACGCCCAGCCTTTTGTCTTTCTCACGCCAAGATCGGAGCCCGCGGTGCGGACCTCATTTCATATTCGCCATCCACAGATTAATACCGCTCCTGCCAAGAGTCAAATTAAGTGAGAGTTAAACTCCGCACCCAGCGGGCGTTATGGGGAAAATACGTATACCCCAAAAATATATTCACCACCTCCATGACAACACGTCCGTGAGCACGTTCTAGACACCCGCGGGAATTTACCGCGGTAACGCAGATCAGACATTATTAAATTTCTGCTAGCTACAAACAGTCACACACAAGACCGTAACATCGTCGTTCTTCATCGAAGGACGGCCGTCTTCCATAATCAGCTGTCTTTCCTCATCCACCAATCGAATCAAGTCTTCTTGCGTTTCAATGTTCTGCAAGACATTGGCTAAGTCCTGAAATTCCTCCTGACGCCTCAGAGCCCAACAAGCAATAGCATCCGAAAGCAGAAAGAAAGTATCGCCGTCCTTCCAGTCGCCCTTACTTGTGAGCCTTTGCATTTGCGCATCGACTGAAGCAAACTCGTGGCTACAAATCAGCGCTGGAGAATTGTTGAACTCTTCTGACCTCTCAATTGGAAAGCAAGACAACATCTGATTTTCCCTGATGTGGAAAATGCAGCAATCCCCAGTCGCCTCGACTATAAATGGATTCTTTTTACCGCGCCCTTTCTTCAAGTGCAAACCTACTAGAGCTGCATACGCTCCTTTTTCCAGTTTTTCTTCCGCATACCACGGCAGCTCCTTTTGTCGAACAGCTTCATTCCAGGTTTGCCGAAGTTCCTTCAAGGCAAAATTCTCAGCAAAGCCTTCACACAACAACGCAGCCCAGAATCCGGCAAACGATGTTTCCGTCGCACCGTCTGCAACTGCGCATTTAAACTCGGGAGCCTCGGCGTCGAAGCACTCAAAAGGATATGCAGCATCCTCGTACTCTTCAATTGAATTGCCCTTCTTGGGCATCCAAAATACTTTTCCAGTGACGCGCATGCTTTTCCTTTAATTGAACGTTCGGTGAGTCATTTGCCGAGACGCACTTTATATATTGAACGCTCACAAGTTACTACTCAGTCATAGACTCATCGAAGGTTAGCGGGTCTCGTTCCAATATCGAGGAATCGAATCACTGAAACCAGGTCAGCGTTAAACACAAAGCCGCGTGTCGCAAAAGTCACCGGCACTCCTTCTCCGGATAGCATCTTTTGCATGTATTCCGGCAAAACGCTCGACATGCTAAACAACAGCTTCGAAAAATCATCCGGCAAGTTCTCATCGTCGTGAGGATACTCAATCGCCTTTTCGCTCGATGATGAAAGGTGCAAGTTGAAGAGCAGCACTTCGCCATCGGTGCTCGACAGATTCATTAGCTCTTTAGCGGCTTCATACGGATCCATATCAGATGACTCGCCATCTGAAATGTTAATGACGATGGGCGGAAAACAATTGGGGTGCTCGGCAAGCCATTTGGTCAAGAGTTTTGTCGCTGTGATAAACGCGGTGCACATGGGTGTTCCGCCCTCACCCTTCGCGTCAAACCAGACGGGAAACTTGATCTTCTGCTCGACCAAGCCGCCTGCACCATCATCGATTTTCTTGACGCGTTGTTCGACACGAGTCGGATTATTGGCGATCTCGTTGACCGGCACCATCTCCTTATCTTTCAAAGCGCCGCCAAATGCAGGTCCGACACCGGTTCCACCATATCCGATCACGCCGACATGGTAGTAATCGCGGATACCGTCCGACTTGGCGCATTTGAGGACGAGATTCTGCAGGAGGCGATTGATAGCATCCGCAAGGCTCTCCGCCTTGGTTTTGCCGCCCGGTGCTCCATCGGAGGTTCCGAATGGTTCTTGCATAGACCCGGATTGATCTATAAGGAATAAAAAGCAAGATGGATTGGTTCTGCTGATTTCGGCCGTGTATGGCATATTAATCCTCTAGATTTTGTCTATTCTGCTCAACTCGTCACTTTCTTTTTTGAACCCAAAAATGCAGCAAGTCGCTCGAAAGCGTCATCAAACTTATCCGGCGGCACACTAAAGGAAACGCGACTCCATTCGGGCGTCCGGCACCATGCGTCTTCATTTATGAGCAATTGTTTTTCAACAGCCAGCTGATTGCGGAGCCTACCCAATTTCGCCATCAGGAAAATTCCGCCACGATAAGGCGTGTCCATTTTGTCATCGACATCATGATCCTTAAACAGAGTAAGGAGCTTCTTGCGGCGGCGAGAAAGCTCGCTGCGCAAATCAACAAGATAGCGCTTCAGCCCATCCAACTCTTCTTTGACGTCAACTAGCAAGTGCGGCGATTCTTCGAGAAACGCCGAATACAACGTATCCCACGCTCGCAATGTTGAGCGTGGCGGCAAGGGGGTCAACGACTGAATTTGCGATGCAAAACTTGCGTCCGGACAGACCAAGAATCCGGCGCGCAAACCACCAGCAGCAAATGCCTTAGCAACACCATCCGTGAGAAACAGATACTTGCCGCCGTCTGTACTTACTTGTGGGAGGAAACTCAACGACTGTGGTGTCCATTCACCAAGTCGATTGTCGCTGAGCAAGAAGAAAATCTCATCGGCAAGCATATAGATGCCGCGCTGAGAGCAAGCTTTGTACAAGCTTTCGACGGCTTGCGAATCATAGAACAAACCGGACGGATTATTCGGTTGCGTCAGCCAGACGAGGTCGGGCTTCACTTCAAGCGCATCAAGGGCGGCAACATCCACCATGAATCCACGCTTTTCATCAGTCTTCACTTCAACGACTTTGCCACCATGATAGGTGACAAGCGTATACAAAGGACCATAACTACCTAAGGGCAACGCAACAATCGGCGGTCGTCCCAAGCGCTGAGTCAACGTGGCCATCAAAGCAGCAAGGACAGGGAAAACTCCTTTGCCAAGAACGATTCGATCTTCATTCACTGTGGTTCTACGCGTGAATTCCAAATACGCCTTTACACGATGCCGCACAACCGACGGCAAGAGATCGGAGTCTTGTTCGAGAAATCCTTTGAACACACCTTTGATCAAAAGTTCCGGCACAGGATGCTCGACTTCACCGTAATCAAATCTAATCAGTCGCTCGTCCTCAAGTGAAATAGGCTTGGGAGCAAAAACAGGATCAGCCGCGATGTCCTCTATCAATTTCTGAACGCGACCATCTGATTGATTGAGCACAGGCGGCACATCAGCTTCAGGGAACGGAAAAGCCAAAAGTTCTTCAAACAGCCACTGATAATAGAGTTGAACTTGATAAGGGATACGCGAGTAAGTCAACTCCGCACCGACTTCAAGAGCCGGCATCCAGGCTTCGGGAGCGTTTACCAAAAAACTCAACTCAAAATCAGGAAATACGGTGTTCTTGATCAGCCCGTACAGAAAAACCAGGTTTTCCGGCAAACGCTGACGTCCTGCCATTCGCAATGTCATGTTCGAATTGAGTTCAGAGCCAATATTGAACTGCGCAGAATCGTCAATTAGATAAAAACGATCTGGATTCGCGCTTGCTTGCGCAAAAAGATGGTCGAGCATCAACTGCGAAGGATTCGCCAATTGCTGCGGTGCAAGCACGCAGGCAGCCGGTGCTAACAATTGGTCGAGGTGAATCAGTTCGCTCAGGTCATCATTGCCGAGAATGACTTTCAAACCGAGCGATTCAATTGTGGTTCGGTAAACAGATTCGAGCGACGAGGACAACAATACTGAAGAGTCCGGCGGCAAAATCGCCTTAAGCACAAGAGCAAGCAATTGCGCGCGCTCAGGACCAACAAAGAGAGCCTCCGGCTTCGTCGGGTAGTGACAATAGTGAGACAGAAAACGTGAGAGTGCTTTGCGCAAGCTTAAGTCGCCGCACTCATGCGGATACGGAAGCATTCGGTGCGCCAGCAATTCATGGGAAAAGCGACTGAGGAAGCTGACCATTTCTTCCGAGATTCTGGAAAAGTCCAACTCTTTCCGAAGTTTATCCAGTCCCAATTTGTGCAAGTTATTCACGAAGCCGAACGTTGGATTTTCGTGCTGGGTTTCTGCTTGATACACCAAGAGATCGTGATAAATGGATTCATTGTTGCCGAGCACAGTGACGGCTGTTTCGGCAGAGATAGGATTTTGCGAATCACGCGACATGAAGAAGTTGAACCTTATCTGGTGCGTGCGTTCAATTTCTACGAGTGAAACCAAATCAGTATCGTCAGCTTGTTGAATGCGGCGACTCCAAATCAGAGTCGGTTCCCATCCACGCCTGCGGAACATCTGGTCGATCGCCTGAGGTCCAGGTCTGCCGCCGAGAACCAGCGTTAGACGTCCGCCCGGATTGAGACAGAGCTGCGCCTCTTCCAGGGCACGTGCAATCAATGGCAAACCGAAGCGGTCTTCGAGAATGCCTTGCTGGAAGCAGTAATTACTTAGATCGTACAAGTCTTTGTGCGACCGTTCGCCGGAATCATCCTGCAGCTTGCGTGGGTCCGGATGCAAGACTTGAGGGATGCAACCGACAATATGGTCGAACTTCGCCTTTCTGGAAAGCGGCTCAGCAAGGAGGTCAGACTCCTTTGCTAGAAATGCCTGGGCAAACGGAACCCCGAACTGAGAATTGACTACCTCGCCATCACGGGTGGTGCCATTCAGCCATGAGTTCAAACGTGCAATCGCTACTGCGATCGGATTGATATCGAGACCGAGAATCGATGAAGCCTGAGTGCGCATCAGCATTAACAGACTGATCCAACCAGAGCCGGTGCCGAGTTCTACAAGTGTTTTGCCTCGAAAAAGCTCCGGATTTTTCAGCAATCCTTCAGCAAAAGTCTTTGCCCATTCTTCCGGTGAAAACACGGCGGTGTGCAGAAACAACTTAAGTGGCGATGGCGAGCCGGGAATCTGAATTACCTTGAAGTTGAGTATTGCCGTCAACGGGTCCTTCGCTAACTTCTGACTCTCCGGGCTCTTGGAAGCCTTAGAAATCCCGGCAATAGGCACACGTGACTCTAAATAGTCCGCCAGCGCATGCAAATGCCTGAGCGCCTCAACCCTGGTGGACTCATCTTCAATCGCCTCAACCAGCCTATTCAGTTCGGTGATATCGCTCATAATTCTCCGGAACTGCGACCCTGTTGACTGCCTGCTGGAAGCCGGCGCCTCCAGTCAATTACAAACCGTGATATTACCGCATCCAGCGAACCTCTTGATCGCCTGACAGCCACAATTTCGGGGAATATGAACGATGTCGTCCGGCAGGGTATAACCGTAGGGGCGATGCCATGCATCGCCCAGTTTGCAAAAGCGCAGTCTCAACAGCAGTACAGGTGCCCCCTTTCGTTTCACAGACCAAAGCACTAATGTCCACCTGGGAACAATTGAAATCCGACGCGGAGCATGCCGCGACTTACGGCAATAACGCCGAAGCTGAAGTTATGTGGCGGCGGGCGCTCAAGCTCGCGGAGGAGTTTCCCAAGGGTGACAAACGGCTCTCACTCACATTGGACCGCCTGGGCGAAATCTGCTTTACCGAGAAACGCTACACAGAAGCTGAGCCGCTCTTCCGCCGCTCGCTGGCGTTGCGCGAGTCAACTCTCGGATTTGAACACCCAGATGTCGCAACCAGCCTCACCCATCTCTTCACGCTGTGCTACGTTCAGGGTAGATTCGATGACGCCGAGCCCCTCGGCAGGCGCGTTTTAACTCTCTACCAAAAAGCGTTTGGCGAACAACATGAGTATGTGGCCGCATGCCTGCACAATCTGGCGAAGCTCGAACACGCGCGAGGGAATTTCACAGAGGCGGAGCCACTCTTCATCCAAGCCTTGAATGTCACGACGGAAACACTTGGAGCAGACAGCGCTGAAGTTGGGGGAATTCTCAACGATCAAGCGATGTTTTTCGTTGATACCAACCGGCTCGAAGAAGCGGAGTATCTCTTCCGCAGGTCCATTCAAATTCGAGAAGCCGCACTTGGTCCAGCACATCCGGAAGTCGTCACGACGCTCTCTAATTTAGGCACACTCTATCGCGAGATGGGGCGGACTTATGAGGCTGAGCCAATCTTTCGACGTCTGCTCAACATTGCGGAAAAGGCGCTTGGTCCAAATCATCCGGACATGGCGATAAACATTCTCAATCTCGCAAAGACTCTGCAATCCGAGCGTAAGTATCTTGAAGCGGCACCACTCTTTCAGCGCTATCTTGCCATACAGGAAAAGAATTACGCAAAAGACGATCCGGCGCTGGTCGAAACTCTGCAAAACCTGGCGCAAGCCTACCTAGAAGAGAAGAATTTCACTGTCTCTGAGCCGCTTTTGAAACGCGCGCTCGCCATTCAAGAAAAACATTACGGACCAAAGCATCCAAATGTCGGCACCCAACTAAATCATCTCGGCGCGCTCTACTACGAGACAGGAAGATACGAAGAAGCAGAAGCGTTGCTGCTTCGAGCCATCGCCAACTTGGAGAAGCTCAAGGAAGGAAAAGATCCGGCTTACGAAAAAACGTTAGTCGATTACCTCAAACATTTGGAGGCCATATTCCGCGCACAACACAAATTAGCGGAAGCAGAAGAATGCTTGGAGAGTTTGATCAAAGCGCAAGAACGCATTCTCGGCGAGTATCACCCGGATGTCGCCGAGAGTCTCACCAATCTCGCGATGGTGTTTCAATCCCAAGCACACTACGTGCAGGCGCAAAAATTGCTCACTCGAGCACTGATAATCAGTGAGCATTCATTTGGTGCAGAACACCCTGAGATTGGGCAGCCCTTGAGCAAATTGGCGGAGGTCCTGCAGTTGCAAAGCCGATACAGCGAGGCCCTTCCGCTGTGGCAGCGTTTGGTTTCTGTTTACGAAAAAGCGTTAGGTCCGAAACATCCGGACGTTGCAAATGTTTTGGACAAACTGATTGATCTGCATCGATACAACGAGGACTTCCCACAAGCTGAAACCCTCGCCAATCGCGCTCTGGCAATTAGGGAGAGCGCCTACGGACCGGAGCATCAAGATGTTGGCCTAACATTGCACGAGTTGGCGATGCTCAACTTTGAGCAAAAGAAATATAAGAAGGCTGTTCCGCTTTTTGAACGTGCGGCGGAGAATCTGAAAGCGTCTTTGGGGGCGAAGCACAGCGAGGTTGCTCTTACGCTAAATCGGCTTGCCACCCTGCATTACAGGCTCGGCAACTACGAAGAAGCGGAACCCCTCTTCAAAGAAGCGCTGGCGATCTACGAGAAAAAAGACGATGCATCGAGTTCGCAAATGTCGAGTGCGTTCGAAAATCTGATGGATATGTACAACGATCAAGGAATGGTGGAAAAGGCGGAGGCTACAGGCAAGCGATATCTAGCGTTTCGCATCAAGGCTCTCGGTCCCGACCATCCCAAGGTCGCTATCTGCCTCAACAAACTTGCAGACGTCTATTGCTCGCAAGGCAAGTTCGAACTTGCCGAACCTCTATACAAGCAATCAGTTGATATTCAAACGAAGAGTAACTTAGAAAATCAACTTCTGAGGGAAACCCAGGAGCAGCACGAAATGACCTTGCGCAAACTCGGCAAGAAGCCCGGAGCTTCATCGCGCAAGAGATTATAGAGTCAAGAGAACTCTACCTTTATTGATTCGAAATCGCTGGGATTATCGGCTGCCACATAGCCGCCACGTAGATACTGTTTGCTAATGATGGGAACACCCCCACCATTCCCACCAACACCTCTAATTCGTTTCTATTGGAGGAAATTCCATGGCCGATCCCCATTCTAGTTCTGTCGAGTCCGCAAGCGTTGCCGATACCAATTTCACTCCTGAGCAAGCGCGCGCCGCGCAGCAGCTCTCGCTCTTCATACAGTACAACTTCCAGGCGATGGACCGCAACAACAATGACCTCATCGAGAAAGAAGACCTCGATGCGATGCTCACATCATCTTGGGCAGAAATTCCGAGCTACCAAACTGTTAGGGAAAAGCAATCGATGCTGTCACAACTCGCTAGAAATGATGGCGATGGCGGCATCTCGATGCTCGATGCAAAAGTGCTGAACAACGCATTCAACAATACCAGCGATACCGAACCCTTTGAACGTGAGAAGACCGATTTTCTGAGCACCGCACGGTTCGGACTCTTGGGTCTTGCGAGAGAATATCAATTGATAGGTCCGGAACAGTTCAAGACGGCGATGCCGGACAACTATTACGCGGTGAAGCGCCAAATGGTATTGGCGAATGACCTCTTTGGTGAAATCAAACTCAATCAAGATAACCAAAGAATGGGTGTCGAGCCGACGTATAGGCACCGCGCTTTCGTGACACTGTATGGCTTGGTGAAGAAAGAAGAAGTCAAAGAATAGAGACAGTTTCCAGCTTTTCTGAGTACTCTTATCAAAAGAACTTGCAGCCTCCATGATTGGCGACTGCAAGTTTCAGATGTGATGATTCGAATCAGCTTATCGATCGATTGTATGTTGTAAACAACCGAACCCTACAATCCGACTCGTGGTTCTATCGGTGGTGCCGAGATGATTAAGTCGCTACCCTGCCACTTGCTCTTCATGACCGGCGTCTGAAGCACCCCTCGGGCACGCAAGACTTCGTTTTGCACTTTGTCTTTCATGAAGTTGAAAGCTTCACCGAGAGTAGCTTTACCGTTTTTAGATTTCAATCCATCAATCAGATAACGCGTGAACACAGAGTTAGGTACTTCTTTCGATTCCCATGAAACTTGGCTTGGTGTGCTCGAAGAGATAACCATCTGACCAGTTCCTTGTGCAATCGCTTCGGCATCTACGTTCTTCACGCGAACCAAACCTTTTGATTCCGGCTCAGCGGCGCCACTGTGGCAAGCGTCGAGGATGAGGACGACGCGGTCTGAGTGAACGCGACCTTTGATGACGCGCGTCAAATCTTGCATTGCCAATCCGGAAGCGAACAGTTGATCCGGCTCGGAATCATGCGCGAGCAAATAGTTGACTCCGCCGACATCCATATCCGAAGAGCTACCGTGGCTGGAGAAGTAGATCAACACCAGATCATCAGGGGCAGCCATTCTAGGCAGCCACCTGTCGCCAAGCTCGGAGAGAATATTGCCGCGCGTAGCTTGCTCGTCCAAGAGCATCTTCACGTGATCTTTCTGGAACTTGCCGTCGGAGATCAAATACTCATAGAAGTCTTTGGCGTCCTTGCTCGGATATTTCAAATTCAAACTTTCGTTCTTGAACTTGCTGATACCAATGATGAGAGCCCACTTGTCTTTCACCGGCTTGTCTTCAGGCTTTGCTTCCTCCTCTGCTTTCTTATCTGCAGTACGCGAGGCGACCTTTATCTCGGCTAGTTTTCTCAGCAGCTCTTCTTTCTCCTTACGCTCAGCCTCAAGCTTTGCCGCAAGTTGGGATTCTTGATCCTTTTGCTTCTGCTTCGCTTCAAGTTCTTTGGTAAGTCGCTGCAATTCTGCACTTTCATTCGAAACAGTACCAACGTCAGCACCGCCGCGTTTAGTATGTTTTTCCTTGGGTGCTTTCGGCACTGGAATTGGAACAGCTGTGGAAACAGCAACACCCAAATTGGGCGCGCTGGAAATCTTGGTGCCGGCGGCGGATGCAGCTAACTTTTGCAGCTCGGTTTCGCAGTACTCTTTATTGATTCGGGCCGAATCATTTCTCGGTTCGTAGCGAAGAGCCTGATCGAAATCTTTGATCGCCAGGTCGTACTTGGTCATGTTGGAGTAGAGTGTGCCGCGCGCAATATAGTAGTTGGCGGAATTCGGATTGAGCGCAAGCGCTTGATCCATATCTTGCAGAGCCAGGTCAAACCGCTTCAATGTGCTGTAGAGCACACCACGCATGTAAAACAATTCAGCGTTGCGAGGGTTGAGGGAGATTCCTTTATCGAGGGACTTTTGAGCCTCGTCGAATTGTCCTGTGCCGAAGAGCGTACGAGCTCTTTCCAGGCAAGAACGATCACTGTCGTACCATTCAGCCAAACACGGAGTGCTGGCCGACGCTCCTTGCAATACAGCGAGAAGCAGAAGTCCGCTTAGTGCTTTTGACAATTTCATATCAACACACCATTAGTATCTGAGGGTGGGCAGGCGAATTAAAAGCGCGATGGGCCTTTAACTGAAATCTTAATACGGGAAGCGCTCAGAAAATTAGGGGAGGAACGATAGATTAAGCAGATAGGCGATGAAAAAGGCGCGGCGACGAAAACAGAACCGTGGGGGCGCGTTGGCAACTCAAAAGAAAGGGCGATGCATGGCATCGCCCCTACACGCCTTTCCTAACGGGCGACGCATGGCGTCGCCCCTACATGGTTAAGCACTAAGCCTAGCTGTCCTTCTTTTCCATCTTCAGGCGCGGTCCGCCGCGGTGATGCATGCCGCGTCCACCCTTAATGACCCAATCGCGGATCTTCTTTCTTTGCTCTTCGTTGAGCACATCGTGCATGGCCAGGCGATTGTCAAGCTTCATATTGGCGACATCAGCCTTCAAACCATTGATTTTGTCCTGCAGATTACGTGCAGCTTTGGCATCTACGCTGGTCTGAGTCATCAGATCTTTCAGATGTCTTTCATGAGTGCGGATCTCCAGCATTTTGGGTCCTACCTTATCCAAGAAGGAATTCTTCAAGGCGTAGAACTTTTCGTACTGGTCATCGGAAAGGTCCAGGGCGCCAAGCATCGGGCACCCGCCCCCGCCGCAGCGCATACCGCCACCGCGTCCGCCCCAGCCTCTGCGCATCATCATCATGCGAGGAGGCCCGCCTGGTCCGCCGGGGGCAGCCATTTGGATGGCGTTAGGGTCCATTGCAATGGTGAATTCAGGCTCGCCGTCGCCGTCCAGAGTGACTTCGACCATCCCTTCCATGGGAGGGGGTCCGTCTCCAACTCCGTCGGGCAAATCGACTTCTTGCGCCAGTGCAGGGCTGTTGCATAAAGTCGCCAAACATAAGCCGGATAGGGCGACCGGCAGTTTTTCCAATAGATTCATTTAGTACTTCTCCTTAGAGATAAACCCCTCCGCATGAGGCCAGAGGTTTCGGCCATATTTTGGCCCTTACAGTTTAAAGACGAGCTCTGTCGAAAAAAAGTTCAAAGCCGAAGATAAAATCTAACAAATAGCTAGGTTGCTCCTATTTTCTACCCCCTCGAGCTGCCAACAATAGACCATTTATCCGTTAAACTTCTCAGTTCAATCACCGAGTGATTTTGCTTCTCCGATGCCGTAAGTGAGTCCGGCAATAGGAGCAACATTCGTGTCCGACTGCCGGAAGCCCAGGAGGCATGATGAACGGAACCCAGGAAAAATCGGTCGAATCAATGAAGAATAGCGGTTCCGCCGCAGAAGGAAGCCCAACAATCAGCTCGGTAGCCGGGAAAGTCGGCAACTATCGCTGGGTCATCATCGCCCTCGGGTTCATCATCACTCTCATCAATTACCTGGACCGCTCCGCCCTAGCCTACACACGGAAGGCACTGGTGGGAGAGTTCGGCATCAACGACGCCGAATTCGGCATGATTCTTTCCGCCTTCGCCATCACTTATATGGTCATGACCACGGTCGGCGGCATCATGGTCGACAAATGGGGTGCTCATAAAGTCTGGCCGACGGCTGCCATTCTCTGGTCGGTGGTCACAGCGATGATGGGTTTAGCCTCCGGAATGTGGGTTCTGTTTGCTTTCCGGCTCTTTCTCGGTATCGTTGAAGGACCACATTTCCCCGCCCTCACCCGCGCCGTAGCTGACTGGCTGCCCACCAACGAGCGCGCTAGGGCAACCGCCATCGGTCTTGCCGCTGTACCTTTCGCCCACGTCGTGGGCGGACCCTTGATCACGACCTTGATCGTCAGCCTCGGATGGAAGGGCATGTTCGTGGTTCTCGGAGCCCTGGGAATCGTCTGGTCCGTCGCCTGGGTATTCATGTTCCGCGATTACCCTGAGTCCTGCCCCTTCGTCTCCAACGCCGAACTGAATCACATTCGTGAAGGCAAATCGCAGAATCGCGAAATTAGTGACGGAGAAAGACGATCGCATCACCTCGCGACAGGCAAAACGACCTGGAAATTCATGCTCCTAAATCCGTCGTTGATGTCAAACAACATTGCATTTTTCTCTTTCGGTTACTTGCTCTTCTTCTCGATGAACTGGCTGCCGAGCTATTTGGAAAAGACCTACCATATGGATCTACACCAGGTTGGTTGGTTCGTCGTCGCCCCCTGGCTCACTGCGGCAATCTTGCTGGCGGCAGCGGGATTCGTTTCTGATTGGGTGATGAGAAAAACTGGCAGCGCGCGTCTTGCTCGCACGCACATGATTTGGGTTTGCCAACTTATCTCTGCACTGTGCTTTATTCCTTTGATGTTCACGCAAGATCTGAATGTGGCAATGGTGTCGATGTCGCTCGGAATCGGCATCGGCTTAATGCCTAATTCATGCTTCTATTCACTCAACACAGATCTCGCCAAAGACAGAGCCGCAACAAGTTTGGGAATCATGGATAGCTTCTTTGCGTTCGGTGGAATTCTGGCACCACTGGTCACAGGACAAATCCTCCAACGCACGGGCAGTTTCCAACTCGCGATCGGGCTTGTGGTCTTTTTCAGCTTGATGTCAGTGATCGGCATAATCCTCTTCCAGAAGCCGGATCGGGACATGGCAGCTGCCAAGGGTGCGTAATTTCTAATGCAAGTTCTTGGAAATTAGGGACAATTCTCAAGGAAGTCTCGAACGCCGCAACATATCTACCCGCTACTCTTTCCGGTCCCGCTAACGTGTGACAGAAAAGAGGAAATTGGTTGGATGCTACTAACGGAGATTGCAATGCCCGTTTCAAACACCTCTAACGAGTTCAAGGCAGCACTACTGGCGGTATCACTGGTTTTCTCACTCGCCCCCTCTGCCTTCAGCGAAGAAATTTCTGAAGCCATTTCTCAAACTGCAGATCTTGTCGAAAAGACCAACCTTGAGGAATTGGGTGTAAAAGAATACAGCCCCGCAAAAGCAGAACAAAGCTCTAAAACAAATCAAGCTCAAAAAACAGAGCCAACTTCAAAACCGATCTGGGTACAAAAAGCGGACGCCGCTACGAAAACAGATTGTTCAAAGAAGAACTCCCCAGCACCAAAAGCAGCGCCTTCACCGAAAGCAGACCTAGGTCAGAAAGCGGATTTCGAAGGCAAGGCAGCTTGGTACAGCAGTGCCCTGCACGGTAAAAAAACGGCATCTGGTCAGCCTTACGATGAAGAGAAGCTGACTGCCGCACACAAACATTTGCCTTTCGGCACCAAGGTCACCGTCGTCAATCGCAGGAGTGGAAAAACTTGCACATTGACGATTAACGATCGCGGACCGTTCGTTCCCAATCACGTCATCGATGTGTCAAAAGCCGCAGCCAAAGAGCTCGGTCTGATGTCAGACAACAAGCGACTCGTCGACTGCTACATTCGCATTGACGCGAAAGACCTCATCAAAAAGCAGCAGAACAAAGTAAAGGTTGCCTCGCAGCCCGAAGGCGAAACGCTGTAGTTGAAACTCGTGGGGGCGCATTGCATGCGCTTTATTAGGTTGTCTCTTTACTGAGCGCGGTTATCGCAGTGTAAGCGGCGAACGCAACCATTCCTACGACATAGAGAAGGACCAGAATCAAGGACGTAAACCATAGATACTGCGCGAGCGTATCTATGATCGGACTGCTCGTTGC
The DNA here is from genome assembly GCA_012965515.1 of Candidatus Melainabacteria bacterium. GTDB lineage: Bacteria > Cyanobacteriota > Vampirovibrionia > Obscuribacterales > Obscuribacteraceae > QKMZ01. Next base: position 20,164 of record DTSE01000377.1, read on the forward strand.
GTGCGCAGCGACATAGACCATCATCCCGACTGACCAAACAGACATAATCAACGCTGTCATCAGCGTAAATGATAGTCTGACCTTCTGCACAAAATTCAGAGAAGTCGATCGCAATCTCATTGCTTCTTGCATGCGGAAGTAGCGCTGAATCATAGAGAAAGAGCCCCAACTGCAAATCAGCAAACAGAGGACGAAGAACATCACACGTCCTTGAACAAGGGCCCATTGATCTTTGAGAATTAAACCAATGACTGTCATCAATATCGCAACTGTAAGCATAATCGCGTTGCGCTTCCGCTTCGAGCGCGTTAAAGCAGGCACTGCTTCTTTCTCGCCGAGCATTTGCAACGCCTTCGCCAACTCATCCATCGTCTGATATCGATCGAGAGGATGCTTTTCCAAACACTTGAGGATGATGCCTTCAAGCTCCTCAGAAACATTTGGGCGCTCAGCAAGAGTGTTAAACTTCGGTGCTTCGTTCTTCTGATGATGGTGGAAGAGAGCCATTGCACTCTTTTCTTCGAACGGAGTTCTTCCCGTTACTGCCTCATACATCAAACATCCAAAGGAATAAATGTCAGAACGCTGATCCAGTTCGCGACCGGCACACTGCTCTGGACTCATATAGAGTGGACTACCAAAAACCTCTCCAGTAGCCGTCATGTTCAAGTGGTCATCGCCATCATCACCTGTCATTTTCGCAATTCCAAAATCAACGACAGTTGCCTTTGCAGGTGCAGAAGAATCTTCGGGATTGGACAAAACGATATTACTTGGTTTCAAATCTCTGTGAACAACGCCATGTCCATGCGCATGATCGAGCGCTTCGGCAATGTTTCTAAAAACAGAAATGGCTTTGTCTTCTTCGAGCCGTCCGTTTGTTTTGATTGATTCACTGAGAGGCTTTCCATGCAAAAACTCCATTGCAATAAAAGGAGAGCCATTAGATGCAACACCAAAGTCGTAAATCTTGATGACGCCGCTGTGATCTAGTTTCGCAACAGCGTGAGCCTCTTTCTGAAATCGACAAACCGCTTTTTCCGAATGAATCAAATGCGAATGCATCAACTTAAGCGCGATGACTTTGTTCATCAGCAAGTGCTTCGCTTCATACACCACGCTCATCCCGCCGTGTCCCACGACGCGAGTGATTTCATACTTTCCGTCTAAGACATGACCAACCAGAGGGTCTCTAACGCCCGCGGATGGGCCATTCCCCTGAGGAGATGGAAGGGAGGACAGCGGAACAGGATCAGCGGTTTGCGCCATCGGATTGGGGCTGAAAGGCTCTGCATCAACGGTCGTCTCGCGCAACTCTTTTAAGGCAGCCCCATTTTTATCTTTGTCATCGGGGATAACAGCGGTCTCTTCCCCGTCGAACGTCTGCCCTGCATCGAACAAAGCGCGAATCTCTTCGACCTTCTTGGCAGAAACCAACGGCTTTTCCGTCACCGCAGCCGGACGGATCTTCTGAGCCTTAACTTCCGCCTTAGTCGGTTTCGCGGTTCCTTGACGCGCAGGGGCATCGGCGCCGCCGTTGCCGCCGTTTGGAGCTTTCTGGTTTTCATCAACGACTAAATCTGCGGCTTTTCGCTTGATTTTCTCGTCAACAGGCTTTTTCAAACCTACCTCCAGTCTCCAGATTTATACCCAGCAGACAGCAGGGGCTAAGCCTAGTGCCCTGCCCGTTCTCAGCCGTAGCGCGAGGGAGGGATGCCAGATGCGCAACCAGCTCAAACTGTTCAAACCTTAAAAACTTCAATCTGAACCTGATTACCGTAACAATTTCGATTCCATCGATTGCTTAGCTGGAATCGTTTTGAAACCAAAGGAGTCGTACTGTTCTAACGCATGAAAGCTCGATGACTGGTCTCTTACAGCTGAATTCCATGCGGAATCAGACACACCATTCACAAGTACAGAGTTAATCGACATGCTCTCATCCAATTTTGCCCTCACTTTCTTCCCGTCTCTCAACTCGCACTCGTAAGCAACTATTTGTCCATCGCGGGTGCGAATCAGTTTCTCCGTTGATGGCAATTTTTTCCGTCTCACTTTCCATCGCTTGAACTCGATCCTATCCATATTTGCTAACTCGAAAAACATAATCGAATTGAACAAAGTGTCACTAATTCGACGCATCAAAAACTCGTCATCTCCAGCATCCTTCAAACCGGGCATTCCCGATTCAAGCATCCAGAAAGCATTGTCTCTTTGAACTGTAATCACAACGTTGGAAAGCGAACCGTTAACGACTCCGGCCCACCAATTGAGAGAACCAACATCAGGGGCGGATTGAGCTACACTTCTGCCCTCGATTCGCCGATGGCCTCCGAAACCAACATTTGGATTGCGCAAACATGTGGGTAATAAGGTTTCAGAACGACAATAATCTCTTATTCGATCCGCGGTCCAGCGCTCTCGCACATACTCTTCAGCTGTTGTTTCCGCGTTTCCCAGCGACTCGGAACCGTACCTAGATAACAACGCTAGGTAACCGATACAGCCGGGTGGACGATACTGCACCGACTTTCGTCGACTGGTGAAGTTAAAAACATATGTGTCTCCCCAGCAACCCATGTGGGGGAAGTCATCAATTACTGATTGACACGCCTGTTTAGCAGCAGAATCATAGGTTGAAGATCCACTGCTCCTTCTAACAACAGCGCGCCGTTGTCCGCTCCAATTCAAATCCTCGACTGAAACTTCGGCGGATAAAGAAGTGTTTTCATTCGATGGATTCCAGCGAATCTGCATGAATCGTTGGCCGATTGTTTCCCGATTTTTGTGTTCTGAGGCGTAGGATTCAGCGATTCCAAATACAGCTAGAAAAAAAATAATCGCGAACAGGGCTAGTTGGATATTTGAGGGAAAAGTTTTTTTGTTTTCAACGCACATGCTTCTTCCCACGCCGTTGGGGACTCACAAAGGAACCAGTGGCATCATATTGAGACAGGAAATCATTGGAACGCTGCACATTGGTAATTGCGCTTGTCCAAGTTTCATCCGGCTTTCCATTAACGGTAATGCTGACTATTGACCCATTACGATCTAGGCTCGCCATCAACTTCTTTCCATCCGAAAGAATGCACGTGTAACCAACAGGACTCTGGTCCATATCACGTACAAGCCTTTCTTCAGGGCTATTTGATTTCCTTCGATTTGAACGAAGCTGTGAAATCAATGCATCTGCGTTCACCAACTCAAACTTCTTAATTGACAGAAAAACTGCATCACTTATCCTGCGCAGCAAAAACGTATCGTCATTCTGATCTACCGCGTCCGATTTATCATTCTGCAACAGCCAAAACGACTTACCTCGTTCGGCCCAAACAGTATAAAAGAGTCCTTTTCCGTTAGAAATCTCGGCATCCCAGTTCACCTCTATATGTTCCGGTAAGAGTATGAATTTTCCGGTATTCATTCTGCCCGCGCTGATAAGCTCGCGGCGCATAAAAGACGGACGATCAGTGGTCGGTTTGCAATATGACTTGATCCGCTCAGGTGTCCAGTATTTTTTTACATAACTCGCAGCAATGTGCCTTTCATCATCTACTGAAATTGCCATAGAGCCTCGAACAAAGTTAGGAGTTCTAGCAACACAGCCATCGCCTACTCGTTGCACATACTTTCCGTCTCTCTCCGCAGCAAAAAGATAACTGGCATCCCAGTCTAGCTCGGGAAAGTCTAATTGAGCACTGCGGAATGCATTGGAGGCGTTCCAATTAAATGCTGAGCTAATACTCGGGATCTTCAAGCTACCTTCGCCGCTAAGCCACGCCAAATTGAAACGTTCATCAAGATTTGGTTGCCAGCGACAAAAAAGAATGTCTTCAAATACATTGCGTCTAATATCGTACTTATCCCTATTTTGTTTTCGGAATCCAACGACATCTCCAAGATAGATCAAAGTAAACTCATCGTGTCCAGGTTCTGCCAAGCTGCCAGCTTGTTTCAATTCCAGAGATGAGACGTTGTAGTTCGACAAATGTCCATTGGATTTCCCCTCAATTAAGTAATGCGGTGGCAATCTGTACGCGAGTCCAATAGACGCATGAGCCTTAGGGTCGAAAGGTCTTGCACTCGCAGCAGTGACAATTTCTCGCCGCCAATGATAAGCAGCCTCAGGCTGATAAAGCCCACCTTCCAAAAATAGATCGCTCGCTTCTTTCCACTTACCTGCACGAGCGAGCGCGCATCCCTCTTTGAAGTAAGAAACTGATCGACTATTGGACGATTTCGCACTTGCTGACGAGGCGCTCAATGCAGTGAAGCTGCACACGACAACAACTGCAATCGGCATTGCTCTATGAACCAATGCCGTAAGTTCAGATCCGAGTGCCGAGATCTTAAAACTCAGCGCTTTTTGGAACGCGGGGAAACGGAATGACATCGCGAATGTTGCCCATGCCGGTAACGAATTGAACTGTACGTTCAAGACCGAGTCCGAAACCTGCGTGAGGCACCGTTCCGAATCTTCTGAGATCGAGGTACCACCAGTATTCCTCCGGTGGCAAACCGCAATCAATCATGCGCTGTTCGAGTTTTTCCAAGCGCTCTTCGCGCTGGCTGCCGCCGATGATCTCGCCAACCTTCGGAACCAACACATCCATTGCGCGAACGGTCTTGCCGTCTTCGTTCATGCGCATGTAGAAGGCTTTGATGTCCTTCGGATAATCGTAGAGAATGACCGGCTTTTTGTAGACTTGTTCGGTCAAATAGCGCTCGTGCTCTGACTGCAAATCGATGCCCCACTCGACGGGAAATTCGAATGTCGCGCCGGATTTCTTGAGCACATCAACCGCCTCGGTATAGGACAAGCGCTCGAACTTGCTGTTAACGATGCCGGTCAAAGTCTCCAACACAGTCTTATCAATGCGCTCGTTGAAGAATGCCATGTCTTCGGCGCAGTTGTTCATCACGTCTGTGAAAATTGTTTTGAGGAACGCTTCAGCAGTGTCCATGTTTCCTTCCAGATCGCAGAAAGCCATCTCCGGCTCTACCATCCAGAATTCTGCCAGGTGGCGAGAAGTGTTTGAGTTTTCCGCGCGGAAGGTTGGACCGAACGTATAAACGTCACTAAGCGCGGTGGCATAGACTTCAGCTTCCAACTGACCGCTTACGGTCAAACTTGTTGCCTTGCCGAAGAAGTCTTGCTCGTAATCGACTTCCGGTGCGCCTTCTCCGTTCTTGGTGGGAACCTTCAACAGGTCGAGTGTAGTGACGTGGAACATTTGTCCAGCGCCCTCGCAGTCACTTGCAGTGATGATTGGAGAGTGGACATAGATAAAACCGCGAGACTGGAAAAAATTGTGAATCGATTTGCAAATCTCGTTGCGCACGCGAGCAACTGCGCCAAACGTATTGGTACGCGGACGCAAGTGAGCAATAGTGCGCAGATACTCCATGGACGTTCCTTTCTTCTGCAGAGGGAATGTCGCGGGATCAGCATAACCGAGCACGCGGATTTCGGTCGCTTTTACTTCTGTTGCTTGTCCTTTGCCGAGTGATTCAACAACATCGCCGTGCACTTCGATGCTGCTGCCGATGCCGGTTTTCAAAAGCTCAGACTCGTAATTCGACAATTCAGCCGGTGCAACAATCTGCACCGACTTCATTGACGAACCGTCGTTTAATTCGAAGAAAGAAACGTCCATGGAGTATCTGCGCACGCGAGCAACTGCGCCAAACGTATTGGTACGCGGACGCAAGTGAGCAATAGTGCGCAGATACTCCATGGACGTT
>DTSE01000378.1 GCA_012965515.1 Candidatus Melainabacteria bacterium
GAGAAGAAAGTCGATCGGTTCCGGCGACGCCAAACTTCGCGCGAGCAGCCTGCACAACATTGTCATCGACCAAAGCCGCAGGAGATACTTTGCCGTCCACGACCGCAAATCCCTTGTTCCAGATATCTCGCGCTTCGCCTATGCGATTGGATTTCGAACGCACGAGATCGCCGATGGTGCTGGAAATAGGCTGATCTAGACCCAACCCGTGTTGAACAATGATCTTGTCGACAGTCTGACGAATCTTCTCTAACTTCTCAGGAGAATCGGCATAAATGGTGAACGCCTTATTCCGATTAGACTCACGAATAGCGGGTTCGCCGGGCTTCAGCGTTTTCCATTCTTGTACCAAGCCTTTGAGCTCTTTGTTGCCGGACAAGTAAGGGATTAGAACCGCTTGCAGCTTCTGCAAGTCAGCAGCATCTTGGGCACCAACGTGAATCTTCAACTCGCTCACATCTTCAATTCGGACGTTTGTACCTTCCGGATAGAAGAACGAACCTCTCTTCTCGAGACGCAGCTTCACACCGGCAGATTCGTAGGCAACGCGCTCGAGGTCGTGTTTGTTGAGTTTTGGAATGTTTTCAGCGTGACCTTGAGGAACGCCGTCAAACATTTTCGGGACATGAACATCCGCCGCGGACTCGGTAGCAGCCTTCTCCAGCGTAGGCGGCTTTGTTACCCTAACCTGCGGAACGTCAGCTGCTCGATTGAGAGAAGCGGGGCGCCCGACAAGACGTGCATGCGGCACTTCCGCTTCAGCCTTCTCAGCCAGTCGGTATGCGTTCGTCGGAGACAGGGCGTGCTCTCTTGCAGTAAGCGAGATTTCCGACTTGATTTCGAACACTGTCGCATTGAAATTGGCGCCGTCTTTTCCAGGCAAAGCACCGGCCGATTTGGAGTGACGCAAGGCATATTCGGCAGGCACGTCAACATAAATGACTTTGCCTTTTGTGCCCGCATAATCCTTGGCAGTTTCGATATTGTCTGAGAAATATCTGCCGTTTTGAAAAGCCCGCGTATCGGAAACGCGCTTGAAGAAAGCCTCTTGCTCCTTGGACCACTGATCTCTCGGAATGTCACCCAACATCATTTTGTCGAAGAGTTTGCGCTCTTCTTTGGTCATCGGCGGTGTGAATTCCGTGCCCAGCCCTTCTTCCTTCACGCCGCGATAAAGACGCGTGTGTCCGGGTTTGACGGGTGGCTCTACGGCGTCAACGGGAGCGGTCCATGTGTGCGGCGCAGTGTGGAACCTGGCGACTTCGCGCGGCAGTGCTTTCACATTCTCAGGCGCCGCAACGTGTCCCAGTGGACGCCCGGCATCATCTAAAAGAACGTACGCATGCGGATAACCTTTGTCACCAGGCTTCAGCCTTTCGACTGGAGCAAGTGCTTTCCTTGGTGCTTCGAGATGTCCGGCAGGTTCATCGATCCACTGATATTCAGAGGGAGACAAGTCAACAACATTGTCCTTTGCACCTCTGGGCTTGAACGCCGGACCGACTTCTCCTTTGCCGAGTTCAACGATCTCGGTACCGCCACGTTGCGCCTGGCGTGCAGCTTTTAAGGCTTTGAAGCTTTCGATTGTGCCACGAGCACCGGTGCCCAAGAAAAAGCTATTGACACCGCCAACAATTGCATGCCCGATATCGAGCTTCCCTTGTTGGGCTTGCCTGGCCAGTTCGCCTCCGACGTCACCTAAGTATGCCGCGCTGCCGTCGAGCCCAGCAGTTCTGCCGAACCTGCTCAATTTTTCAACAGACCCCCTTAACCCCTCTGTTGAGACTTCACGCAAGCCTTTGCTGAGATTGTCTATCAAGCCTTTGGAGAGAGCTTCTTGCGTTTCTCTACTCAAGCCTTGAAGGCCACCGACCAGCGCACGTACAGCATCATCCTTGACACCACCTGCGGTGTATCCTTTTTGAATCAGGTCAGCCAGACCTTTCTCCAGTTGTTCTCTAACTGCCGGAGAAGCGCCCTTCAATGCACCTTCTAGAGCGGGCTGTGCAAAAGTTTTCTCAACCGTCTTAGCTGCCGCGCGCGTACCCAAGCCGCTGAAAGCAGTCAGCGCTTCGCCGCCCAGAAGGTTTGCGCCTGTCAGAGCCGTGAACTTAACCAGGTCGCCCGCCAGGTGTTCATAATTCCCGGTCAGTTGAGCTTTCAAAAGCGAGCCGGTCAAACCACCGCCAGCGCTCAACGCCGCAAAGCGAGCAGTTAGCATCAAAGCCGACAGGCTGGCACCGCCTGTAAATGGTGTGGACCCTATCGCCGCCACCGTGACGACACCTTCTACAATCTGGTTAGCCAGCTCCTCCTTCGTGCCTTCGAAGCTCTTCAAATTCGCCGCCAGGTCTTTGATGCGTTTGTCCATCACATCCGGCGGGATTTGTCCTTTGTACTGCCT
>DTSE01000379.1:0-1692 GCA_012965515.1 Candidatus Melainabacteria bacterium
TGGTATCCGTCATGCACGCGAACAACGAGACGGGCGTGCTACAACCCGTGGCTGAGATCTCAAAACTCCTAGAGGACAGAGAATGCTTCTTTCACGTCGACGCTGCCCAGAGCTTTGGGAAGGAAGTCGATGAGCTTAAGAAACTCGAATGCGATTTCTTGTCCATCAGCGGTCACAAGATTTATGGTCCCAAGGGTATTGGAGCGCTATATGCTCGCAGACCCCATGGGAATCCCAGTCCGTTGAAACCGTTCATGTTTGGGGGAGGGCAGGAACGCGGACTTCGTCCCGGAACGTTGCCAGTTCCGCTCATAGTCGGACTCGGCAAGACAGCAGAGTTTGCTTCCCAAGAGCATCTGTCACGAAGCCAGCTCGCAAAGCGTGTAAAAGATCAATTTCTGGCTGAGCTGGAAGGTCGGGGCGCAATTATCAACGGCGATCGCTCTTGCTGTCAGCATCACGTACTGAATCTAACGTTTCCGGGAGTTGACAGTGAAGCCCTGATGCTGGCGATTCGTGAGTCGCTAGCCTTTTCAAACGGTTCTGCTTGTACCTCGTCGAGTTACAAGCCCAGCCACGTACTTTCGGCGATGGGCTTGGAGGAAAGTGCGATTGAATCGTCTGTGAGATTATCTTGGAGTTTCAACGTCGACCAAATTCCGACTAGCGCTCTGATTCAGACGTTCTCTTCACTGAGTGCTACCTGACGGGCCAATTCCCCCAGTCTCAGCCTGGTTCACTCAAGTTTGAGCGACCATACTTTCTTGGCCCTCAATGCCAATTCATTGGCGCGCAATTCTATACTCTGGTGCGTCCACTCTCCGGGCTCTTTCGCATATACATCGTATATATCCGATGTATCAAGAATCTCAGTGCCGTCTTCGATACCGTCAGCATGAGGTCTGTAGTGATCGACCTTCTTTTCGAAAGATGAGTTCTTATGGTGGATACGTCAAGGTGGACGAAATCACTGGACGCGTAAGAGAAGATACATTGCTGGTTTCCGTAATGCATTCCAATAATGAAACGGGGTTCTTCAACCAATTGAAGAAATTTCGGAAGAGTTAATAGACAAACCTTGCCTATTTCGTGTCGATGCTGCGCAGACATTCGGAAAGGATGTAGAGGCTTTAAAGACACTCGAATGTGATTTCCTTTCTTTAAGTGGTCATAAGATTTACGGACCAAAAGGTGTCGGAGCGCTCTACGCGCGCCGTCCGAACGGAATGCCTAGCCCTCTGGCTCCCATTACGTTTGGCGGTGGACAGGAGCGTGGATTGAGGGCGGGAACACTACCTGTTCCGTTGATCGTGGGACTTGGAGAAGCGACCGCGATCGCGAAGCAGGAATTCATGGCAAGAAAATCTGTTGCACTAGAAAATAGAGATGGGCTCCTCGCGGCACTGAGCGAAATCGAAATTAGTATAAATGGTGCATTAGAACGTATCCAAACTCACATTTTAAACATTACAATTCCCGGAGTCGACAGTGAAGCACTAATGATGGCGATAAGCGATTCATTCTCATTCTCCAATGGATCTGCTTGTACTTCGTCGAGCTATCGCCCAAGTCACGTATTGCATGCGATGGGTGTCACAGATGACGAAACTGAGAGTAGTGTTAGGTTTTCCTGGGGCGGAAAGACTGTACTAAGCAATTGGAAATCGCTGATTGATGTTATCGGGTCTATTC
>DTSE01000379.1:1702-2389 GCA_012965515.1 Candidatus Melainabacteria bacterium
TAATATTTTGACACTTCCGTTCGAATACAACGATAATCGAATTTTCACATTTTCCTTGAGTCTTAAGCTTTCTTTCCCCATACCTTTCTTGCCCGACGTAAAGATTGTAGCCGGGAACTTCTAATTGGGTCATGTTCGGGGCAGGTCAATTGAAGATTACGTGGATTCATTGCTCCATTTGTATTTATGGGTGCTATCCTGATTTCTTCACTCTTCACCGATTTGTCACAACCTTCGGCACCTTGAAATTGGCACTTCCCATATACCACCATGAACCTGACTGACCAGAATGGCTTGGGAAGAGAAGAGACTTCAGGAATCTCTTGATTGCCGGCTATCGTAATACCGCCAACGTCATACAAATTTGTATGTGAACTTTTGTATCGGTTACACCAACCGCATGCCAATCTAAGGTTGTCATTCTCCTCTGTTCCCCCTCTTGAAAAAGGTATTGCATGGTCGATTTGGATTTTTAGGTCATCCTGATAAAGTCCTTTCGGCGTCATGATATCAACTTGATGAGGAAGAGGAATATCGCCTTCGCATCCGGGCGACAGATAACATTCGACAGACTGCTTGTGGAACTTGGCTCCACAGATCCAGCATCTAGGTGGATCACCGGCATCAAATAGGAGATTCCTTTTTTGCTCGACCGACCAATTACGTCTATCTCGTTTCATTTTAATT
>DTSE01000380.1:0-1275 GCA_012965515.1 Candidatus Melainabacteria bacterium
CAAATGGAAGTACGCCCAGAAATGGAGTTTCCAGCCAAAAGAGAATTCTGAATCCGTTGGTCAGCTGGTAAGGGCTCGTTTCGAGTACCCATTGCGCCGGTATATTGTTCGCCATGCTAAAGCCGTATGCGTCTGCGCGTGAGTTTCTTTGGTTGTACAATGAATGCTGTTTTTGAACAGAGGCTTTTTTGGCGTTACCGGATAATCCCGTTATTTCAACTGTGACAGGCAAGCTCGATGCTGACTTGCTTTCTGCGTGCATACACTGCGGACTCTGCTTGCCGGCTTGTCCTACCTACCAGGCAACGGGGCGCGAATCGGAGTCGCCGCGCGGACGTATATATCTTTTATCACTTGTGGAAAAAGGTGAAATTCCGTTTGCAGGAGAGGCTGCTGAACATATCGAATCATGCCTGGGCTGTCTGGGTTGCCAGACTGCATGTCCATCAGGTGTGCGATATGAGGAGATTTTGAACCAAGCGCGTCCGCATTTGAAGCGAGCTCGTCCAAAGCTTTTGCGGGCAGCACTGCGTTTCGGTTTTAGTCAAATTTTGCCAACCTACTGGTTTCTCATACTCGGCGGTAAGGTCTTTCGTGCGTTTCAACAGTTGATTCCGATACGTGCAAAAGCAGAGGAAAGGCAGACTGTTCTCGCTGGAATGACCGCGTCTCCGTTTCTAAACAGATTGAAGGCCTATGCCGCTTTCGTACCTGGTGTTCCAAAGTACAAGCCTCATCCGCGCAGACGCGAGCCGAAAACGCCCGGCGGTCAAACAATGCAACTCTTCAGTGGTTGCGTAATGGATGTTCTCTACAATCAAGTCAATCATGCAACTGCAAAGCTGCTTACGATGCAGGGCTGCCCGGTCGAGCGAAACGATCAGACCTGCTGTGGTGCCTTGGCTTTTCATGCTGGTGAAGTAGACATCGCACGAGACTTGGCGAAGCAAAACATCGAGAGATTCAAGTCGACCGATGGAAAGGTCGTGGTCACTTCTGCCGGTTGCGGAGCCATGCTCAAAGAGTACGCGCATCTGTTTGCGCCTGATGATCCGTGGCATTCGCGCGCCGAAGAGTTTTCCAAACGTGTAGTTGATGTCGTCGAGGTTCTCTCTCCTGACATAATTTCCGCACAGGAATCTGTTGCCGGTGCCGGTTCGAGCCAACTCAAAGCACCTGCCTCATCTGTGGCTTACCATGCGGCTTGCCACCTCGCGCATGCTCAGGGTATCCATAACGAGCCCAAAGAAATTCTCCTGCAACTCCAGGAAAAAC
>DTSE01000380.1:1285-2389 GCA_012965515.1 Candidatus Melainabacteria bacterium
CATATAGTCCGTCGGACGCTCAGATTCTTCACACTTCTATACAATTGTATATTAATCACTTCAGAAAGTTAAAAGGAAAACTGGTTGAGTTGAGAGAAGCTGAGCACTGCTGCGGCAGTGCAGGGATTTACAACGTTATAAACACAGAACTCAGCCTCGATGTTCTCAACCGTAAGATGGAAAACATCGAGGATACGCAAGCTGAGGTCGTCGTTACGACCAACCCGGGGTGCTTGCTTCAGCTCAATGCAGGCGCTGAGTTGACAAACTCGCCGGTAAAAGTCATGCATCTTGCCGAGTTTGTCGCACGTGCATATTCTGATTTGCATTAGTGAGCAGATTTGTTAATGGCTGAATCGCCAGCTTAGGGTAAACTTCTGACAAGCTCTCGGCTCCAAGCCGTTTTACAAGCTAAATCTAATCCGTAAACTGGACGGATATTGGTTGTGGTGTTTGATTGATATTTACTGTGTTCGCAGGTGATATATGAGCACTGCTCGCATTTTGATCATTGAAGAAAGCGCGATGCTTCGCCAGCATTCTATGAATATGGTCGAGGAGCTGGGTTTGATTGCGCAGACGGTTGGCGATATTGAGGAGGCTTTGAAACGTCTCCAGGAGAAGGATTTCGATATTGTTCTTGTCGAAGTCAAAGCGCCGGAGCAGCACGCCGTCCAACGAATAGAGGCTCTGCGCAGGGCTACTGCCTCTTTGAGAAAGAAAGTGCCGGTTGTCGCCATGTCTTCCGGTCTTAAGCGCGGTCCGCTGCTCGCAGGCGGCGCAGACGATATCCTCATGCGCCCTTTCATGACCGGCGAACTGGAAGCCGTCATCGACCGCTGGCTTAGTCCGGGAGTTATTGCTTAGCCTTCGCCACGCGTGGCGAAGCTCCCGTGACAGGAAGATAAATGCGCCTCTCCTACGGCAAGTGGGCGCATGCAATGCGCCCCCACGCAGCACCCCATGCAATGCGCCCCCACGCAGCACCCCATGCAATTCGCCCCCATGCAATGCGTCCCCATGCAGCACCCCATGCAATGCGCCCCCACGCAGCCCCCCATGCAATGGGTCTCCACACCTTGTTGTCAGGCGTCCGAGCCAGGT
>DTSE01000381.1 GCA_012965515.1 Candidatus Melainabacteria bacterium
ACTGGACGTGCGCAACGAAGCAGACAGCATCTGCTACGCAGTCGAAAGACAAGTGCGCGATCTCGGCGACAGAGTATCTTCCGGGGAAAAGGCAAGAGCAGAGATGTTGGTTGCCGACCTCAGACAAAAGCTCAAGGACGATGCAGATCTCGAGTCGGTCAAACAAATCATGAACGAACTCAGAGGCGCTCTCGTTCTCTTGCAACAAGCTGCTTCGCGCGGTGGAGATGAAGGCGGCGGAGCCGGCATGGAAGACTACACTACTGGCGGCGGTGCTGATGGTGGCGCCGGCGGTGGCTACGACTACGGCAATGGCGGAGACGGCGGAAATGCCGGCTACAGTCAAGCCGGAGAAGATGTGGTTGATGCCGAGTTCAGAGCATCGGACGACTAAGCGAACTAATCGATTCATTTGTAGGGGCGGCGCCATGCGTCGCCCTCTGCTTTTTCAGACTTGCCAATTGCCTTCGTTGGGGACGAATCTAATTAACCGCTCACCCGCGGAACAAAAAATCAGGACTAGGTGTCTTGACAAAGAGGTGGATTAGGTTTTTTGTTAAAGGTATATACAGCAATCGCAGATTGCGTCTGACTTCGGTCCTATCTTGGTTTTGGTGAATCTGTGTCAATGAAAACAGCAGATAAATCGCTCAAGCAGCTAATTTCCAGGTCACTATCTATTGGTGTAAGCCTTGGCGTTTTCCTTGTTCTTAGCGGCCTCAGGAAGGAGTCGGACCCAATAATGCCGAACTGGAAAAGCTGGAAACGAAGATGTTTTCTCGACTTTATCCCAACGATCCTCCGGAAAAGCGTGTCGAGAGATTGGAGCTCTTGGTCTTCGGTGCGACACAGGCTGGTGGTTTGGACGAGCGCTGGTCGCGAATCACTAAGGCGGTCAAAGACAGGCAAAATCCCGAATCGACCGTTGCACAACCAAAAGGCGCCGAAGCTCCAGCGACTGCGAGTGCCAGTGCTGCGCCTCTCAAGGGCAATTATCCAGCCGTAGACTCTCTGGAGTGGCGTGTCCTGAAGAAAACTTTTAAGGGAGAACCCATTAGTGAAAGGCTTTCCAGGCTCGAGACCAAATTGCTCGGACAAGCGAACCCAGGCATGGCGCTTGTTGACAGGGTCGAACGTTTGAAGAAAATCGGCGCTAGCGTTGCCGCAGGCAGTCAGCCAGCCAATCCCGGAACGGCTGTAGTGCCACCCGGAATATTGGGACCAATGCCCAAAGCTTATCCGCGCGGGAATCCTTTCTCGTTCGCCGACCCGACGGAGCCCTTGGCTCCCGGGCCGTTTTCGATGCAGCCTTTTTCTATGCAACCCTTTTCAGGCGGAAGCGACGACCTTTACTCAATCAACCGCATGATGTCGGAAATGTTTTCGCAAATGAATCGACAAATGCGAGATTTGAAGAATATGCCGCCCGGCGTTTACCAGTACAAGATTGAGCCGGGCGCACCTGGCTCAATGGGCATTACACCATTTAAGATTCAACCCGGCAAACCTGGACAGGCTAGTCCTTTCCAGCCTTTTCCGCAAGCAATGCCGAAAAAGGCGCCCAGCATTCAGGACAGCCTGCCGCCCTACGCAGATCCGAATTCCATCTAGGCTACGCTCCGCTTGACATTAACCATCTCTAGCTTGTTTGGCTTGATTATTCTCTAAAATAGTCAAGTGCTATTTCTGCTTAGAGGTTCGTTTTGCCCGTTTCAGTTGAGCCGAGAGAAAAGACCGCAGAGTTGGAAATCCCAGCAGGCGGTGTTTCAAGCGGTTCCAAAAATGAGAAGTCCAACAAGCGCAGGGGGATCGTTACCCGTGTGCTTTGGTCGCTTGCACTGTTTGGTGCCATAAACGCGGGGCTGTGGACTTTTGTAGGCGACGGCAAAAAGAATCCTACTGATGCCAATTGTTGGAACAGCGGCGCATCGGTCGAAGAAACCATCAAAGGTTTTGAAGCTCTGAAGCAAAAACCGGATGTAATCCTGCTTGGATCATCTCTGGTGATGTTTCCTTTCTGGGCGATGGATGCGGCGGACAACAAGAACATCTCCGACATCTTTCACTATCACAATTCCGAAGCTTTGAAGAAACAGCTCAAAGAGGCCGGCTGCGGTCAAGAGAACGTGTACAGCCTGGCTGTTTTCGGGCAAATGGCTTCTGATGCCTATTTGATGACGAACGAATTCGTCAAAGGAAAGAAGACGCCGAAAGTCATCATATATGGTATCGCGCCCAGAGATTTTCACGATCACAGCCTCTCATCGCCGATGGCTACATTTTCGTTTCAGAAGATCGTCAATCTCTCTAATTTCCCCAGCTATGCAGGCGCATTTTTGCCTGACTTTGAGAAGAAAGCAGATTGGCTAGCCATGCACCTTTGCTATTTCTACGGAAAGAGATGGCGCTTGCAAATGGAAACAGACAAAGCGATCAACAAAGTCTATTCTACGCTCGGTGTCGCCAGTCCTGCTGCCACCAAATCCGATACCGCAGGGCAGGGTGGTGGTTTTAACTTGGAAGGCTCCACGGAAGATCGTTGGAATAATAGCGTCAAAGAGTATCAAGGCCGGTACAAGGAAATCACCGAGAAGGATCATTCATTGCAAATGAGTTTTCTTACTCGCACGCTGAACAACATGCGCGAGCGCGGCGTGAAAGTTGTGTTGGTCAACATGCCATTGACGAAGAGAAATCTCGACATTCTTCCCAAAGGGTTTTATGCCGGCTATCAAAAAGAGATTACAAAAGTCGCGGACATGCCGGGTGTAAAGCTCGTTGATTTGGGCGATTCCAAAGACTTCGACGACAATGACTATTGGGACACGACGCACTTGAATCACGTTGGTGGTCAAAAGTTATTGAAGCACGTAGTCCCAGCCGTGAAAGAATTATTGTAGGGTCGACGCCATGCATCGCCCGAACGACTAGGCAGAGCGCTTTTGACGTGCAATGGCGCAATTCATGCGCCTTTCGCACGGGTTTCAAGAATGCCGCCCCTACAGAGGAGACTGGGGATTTAGCGAAGCGTACCGGCGCATGGACTGCGCCTCAATTAGTACGCACGATATCTGAAGGGCGAGCTGAAGTTAGGCACCTTGCGGATTGGCTCACGGATAAACACAGATTCTTTCTTGCGTGAAATCGCCGATACGCCAGAAAGATCAAAGACTATTTTGTCTCCGTTATTGAAGACGATTGTAGTGATGCCGGAAATTTCAATGGCTTGCGCGATAATTTCTCCGCTTTTATCCAGTCCGAATGTAGAGGTGTCGCCATCGGGTCCAATTTGTCTTGTAATTGGATTTCCCTTGCCGTCTTCCATGATCCAGCCCAGTGTTTTATAGATGATCAAGCGATCTTTGTTTTTCATCTCGAGAATTTCTTGATCTGGCAACTGCCTTAACGTATCGCCGGTCTTCAATCGCTCTGTGCGTCTTTGAGAGTCGTCATCATCATCGTCTTCAGACTCGATTCTTTCACCGTCAATTGTTGTAGCTGTTCTTTCGTCGAAAGCAAAAGGTGCGCTCAACCCAAAACGCGACTGTGACGGCATTTGAAAGCTCGCACGCAAATTTCGCGGCATACCTCCGCCGCCGTAATAACTGATACCTCTGTTTGGTGGCGTGTACGAAGAACGCAGGTTGTCTAAGAATGCCGCTGACTGTTCCTCTGTGCCCGGCAACGGCTGAGCCCCTGGGTTGGAACTGAGCGTTTCATTGGCATCGTCTTCTTGCGAGTCGGCCATTCTTTTGACCTTTGCAGTGAGAGCGTTAGCTTGAAGGGTAAGGCAGTTAGAAACTGGTGTATGAGCGCTCTGCTGTAAATCTCGGCAGCAGTTCTCTTAATATACACCTTCCCGCCTTTCGGCGGGCAAGAGACTCTTACACCATAAGGTGGAAGTGGCACTGGTAGCCATTTTGTAAAGATTATTGCTCTCTCAGGCTGACCGAGAGAATCTTGTCGCCCTTCTGAATTTTCTGGACCACGTCCATTCCATTGATCACGCCGCCAAAAATTGAATACTGGTGATCGAGCCGTGGCTGTGGCTGCAGCGTGATATAGAACTGGCAACTGGCTGAATTCGGATTTTTCGGAAAACGTGCCATCGCCACTACGCCAGCCGCATTGTGGCTGAGCTGCGTGGTTGTCTCCAAAGGCAGCATCTTCGGTTTGCCCGTCTTCGGATCGCTGTACAACCCTGAGCCATCACCGTTAGGACAGCCGCCTTGAATGACGAAACCAGGCTCTACGCGATGAAAAGTCAGTCCGTTGTAAAAACCTGTTTGGACCATCTCCATGAATGATGCCACCGTCTTTGGTGCTTGCTTGCGGAAGAGTCTGATCATTATGACGCCTTTCTGTGTCTCAAGAACACAGATGGGATCAGGTCTTGTTTCAGTCGAAGCGGCAGGAGGTTGTCCACCTGGATAGACGGGAGGTCGCTGATTTATTGGTACTCGCGGGTTGCCCTGGTTGGCAGAGGCTGGAGGTTGCTGAATGCCTGCCTGTGCAGGATTGAACTGTGGCTGCTGAGGTGCAGCACCCTGCCCCGGCGCCGGAGTATCGGGCACCGGATTTGCAGCTGCTCCTGTGGCGGACGCGGTCGAAGTAGCCGCGGATGACGAAGCTTGAGGCGCGCCGGGCGACGGGAATGTCACATCCGGCGGAATCATGTCAGGGTTCGTCCTTTCAGCCATAGAAGGCAGCCATGCACAGGTGGCAAAGCTGGTTGCAACCGCAGCGGTCAGAAATCTAGCCTTCAACATCCGGATCTTCCTTTTCGTCGATTTCGTCGATTCTCTTTCGCTCTCTTTTTCTTTTTTCGATCTTCTTTGACCTTTTCCGGTCTCTTCGGGGCGCACGGCAGACGGCTCCGCTTCCCATTCTAAACACTTGCAGCCAAAAGACGCCAAAACATCTCTGACAATGGCAAAAATTGCCCGCTCTCCTACATTTCGAAGTCCCGGAAAACCTTAACAGCCGGGTGTAATGCCAGGAAAGATGCCGGCAATTGGGAGGTAACTTCGCCGGAGAGTGCCTTCGCCAGAGCCGTTTTCTTCTTCTCTCCGCTGGCGATGAGAATGATTTGACGGCTGGCCAAAATGGTTTCAATCCCAATGGTAATAGCTCTTGTCGGCACTTTGTCAACGCTGCCGAATGCCGCAGCGTTGGCCTCTCGGGTCGATTGCGTCAACCAGTGGCAATGCGTCCAGCTTAGTTGAGGCGTGCCCGGCTCGTTGAAGGCGATGTGACCGTTTGTGCCCAGACCCAGCACACACATGTCCAGCCCGCCCTGGTCAGCGATTACCTTGTCGTAATCGTCCTGATTCCTTGGGCTGAATCGGCTTTGCTGGGGAAGATTGGTCTGCTTATAGAGATTGGACTCCAAGAAATAGTGAAAGGACTGCTCTTCATCTACATCTATGTAATCGTCCAGGGCGAAACATTTGCTCTTCGACCAATCTAGAGCGCCTTGCTGGGACCACTCGGAGAGGATCTGATAACACCCGACCGGAGACCGCCCGGTCGGCATTCCGAAATTGCTTTCTGGCTTGATTTTCAACTGCCTGGCAATTGCCTCGGCTACATTGAGGCTCATTGCGTCGTATAAATTGGACACCTTAAAACCTGACTTTGGGTTGGATTCCTTGTCCTTCAATATTAGACTGAGAGCAGGAATTTGCTTCTTGTCGTTAAAATAAAACCAGTACTTAGTTTCAGTATCAGCTAACGATGCATTTTCAAACTGCCTCCTTCCGGAAACTGTCGAACGTGTTTAAACTGCAAAAGTTCCTTCCGGCCATATTAGCTGTAACGGTGCTTGCGCCGTGTGTTTCGTACGAACCCGCCGACGCTCAGGTGGTCAAGCGCAAGCTGCCAAAGGCCGGTTTTCAGTCATTAATGCGACCGGGGCCTGGCGCCGCTGGTGTGGGTTACAGCGGACAGCAGATGGCGCCTGGCAGCTCTGGTGTGCATCTTGTTCCCGGTTTGGATAGAGGAAACCGCGCCAGCGCTGGCGATTGGTATGACCCCGGCGAGCCCGATCTGAAAATGCAGTGGGTGCGTTGGGAGCCAAGAAAGATGCCACTGCGCGTCTGGATTAGTCCGGGTCTGGAATTGCCATCTTTGCCGTTTCAGGAATTGAAAGCGACTCGCGTCAATACTGTTGCGCAAATGTGTTTTGGCGCTGACCCCAATCCCTTTGCGAGCCTGACTCAAGTCAACGGATGGAAAGATGAGATGGGCGAGGCGGTCTGCGCAGGGATAGAAATGTGGAAACCCTTCGAGCAAGAAGGTTTGTTCTCGTTTGATTTCACCGGCAATCCCAGAGAAGCGAATATTCTCGTCTTCTTCAACGACAACTTCGCTGGTGCCACCGAACCTGGTGGCATCTCAACAGGAGGTTATACTTGCGCGCAAGCGATTCCGTTTGCCAAAATTGCTGAGGCTCTGCGTGAGGGCAAGAACCCGCGCACTCCGCCAGTAGTAATGGAACTTTCGCTTGGCGTGAACAGCACACTGGAAAAATTAAAAGCCGCCACCGCTCACGAGTTCGGGCATGCTTTGGGCATCAAAGCCCACTCACCCTATCGCGACGACATCATGCATGAAAACCGTGTGGTTGAGCAGTTGTCGCAAGCGGATAAGAATACGATCCGCCGTCTTTATCGTTCTCGCACACAGTGGGTTCTTTAAAGTAATTAGCGTTTTGTCTTCTTGCCGAATGTTGTTTGAATGATTATATCTTTCGCAGTCCGAAGGTTGATTATCAGCCGAGATTCCTGCTTGTGACGTTGTAGTTCGGTAGCAAGATTTCTTTGTAAAGCCTGCAGTTCATTGGACAAGTCTGTAATTGTTTTTTCGCTGGCTGCTGCTGTTGTGGTCAATTGCCTTTCCAATGCGCGCATTTTTTGCCAGTGTGACAAAATCGCCCCAGTAGGGGAATTTTCCATTCCTGGTTTTGTTTCCGTTGTCGCGATAGATGTGCTTAACTCGGCTAGATTCAACAGTCGTTGCCAAACGACCGCGATTTCAGGCATTAATTCTGCGGCAGCAAGTGACAGGGGCGGCTCTTCAGTAGAAATTCGATCGGCCGAAAACAACTCTTCATCCGCCGTGCCAAGTTGATAAGCGAACTTCTGATTGATGAGTTCAATCACTTTCTGGGGGGAAGTTATAACCGTGTCGATATGAAAAACCAGGCTCGATTCGGCGTGCTGTTCGACAAACGAAATCAGCGAATTGTTGTAGAACTCCCAAACCTCAAGTGCCAGGCTCGGATTCGTCAAGAATGCCGCATCTCCTCGCCTGTACAAAGAGTCAATGACGTGCCACGGGCTTCGAATCAGAAAGAGAAATTTTGCGTCAGGCAGAATTTCGTGCCAGAAATTTAAGAAGAGGGTTGTGCGCGGATCTTTCCACCCCCAGCCTGCATCTCTTTGATTTTTAGCGATCAATTGCTGGGCCTCTAACCTGGCAGTTTCGCTTGCGTCTGGAAGGGGACTCGTTACCCATCCTTCTTCCGGTTGCCCGAACTCTCTTAATTGTTTTTTGTGGAAGTGCACAAAATCAAGGTTCTCAAACAAGCCTCTGACCGCCCCTGGGTAAACAGGCAGAAAATTCTCACCAACATGCAGCCCCGCGCTTTGAAGCAAGGAGGTCGTAAGCGAAGTTCCGGAGCGTCCCATTCCGGCTATTATCAATGGTGATTGACTTAATTGCACGGTCATCAACGCTCAAATACAAGAATGTCCTGAAAAAAGATTCCCGGTATTTCTTTCCAACAACCCGGATGATAATCGACCAATTTCAATCCAGAAGTCTCGACTAATTTTTCCAGTCCTTTATCGGTAAAACCAATCGCCTTTTCGGGGATATCAGCCCATTTCGGGTGGTACCAAGAAACAGAACCATAAGTCGGTTGATCGAAAATCCATTGATTCTGACGGCTGAAATTGAATAGTCCTTGTTCGTCTGATCTTTCATCAACGTGATCGTAATACAGTTGATCGAGACGGAAACCGGTAATTATTGCGCGTGAATTGGGGCGCAAGACGCGCTTCACTTCTTGCAGATAGAATTGTGCGTCGTCTTCATTCAGATGCGACCAAACTGAAAGTGCAGTTATCAAATCAACGCTGCTGTCTTCTAGCGGCCACGCCTTTTGTCCTGTTTGGTTTGGTGAGTATACGGCGTTGGAGCCAGCTGAATGAATGAACTCGAAAGCTGGAGATGGGTAGTGCGAACGGCAAAACTCAATGACTTCTCGTTTTACATCCAGTCCGAGATACCTTCCACCCCGGCTTACGAAGGGCTCGCTGGCTATTGCTAAGAGCCCTGTGCCGCATCCGATGTCTAGAATAGTATTGCCTTGTTTTTCCCTTGTATTCAGATAAATCAGTGTTTGAAAAATGCCGATAACATGTGCCCATTCAGCATATGAAAGCTTTCCACCAAATCGATTTTCAACAAGAGGAATCAATCTGATGTTCTTTGTTCTGCGAATCTGTTTGCGATCTAGCGAAACGTACTCCTTCTCAAGGCGCTTGTAGATTTCGAATTCAGATTTTGTGGGTAGGTTCACTGTAGCTTTACTCTTTGCGGAAAATGGCAACTAAGGAGCATTTCCTGAAGGACCCTGATTGGGGGCAGTGCCGTAAATGTACTGCCAGTCGAAAATTGGCGAGTGGTTTAGCTCTCTGACTCCGTCGTCGAAATGCAACTGGTTGGGCTCTATGATTATACGTTCAGGCCAGCGGCTCATATTTGCGTAGTAAAAGATAGCATTTCCTCTCTGTATGCCGGATCTCGAGCGATTGATTTTGTCCAGCGCGAGTTCGTGGCTGCGCATTTGATAATGGCGAAGATTGAACATGTGCGGATAGCGCTCTCCTTCAGGCGGATTGTGATTGAACCAGCGTATGTTCGTTGCCTTTGAACGCCAGGCTCGAGCTCTGTCGGCCGTTAGTGGAAAGCGGCTGTATCGCCGGATGCGACGGGCTGGGGACTGTATGCTCGCATCATCTTCTGAGGTAAACCAATAAAGAAAGTTGTGGAATAGAAGCCAATCGTATGGCGAGTTAAAGACTTCGACAACGCTCTCGTAGTACGTGTTGGTGCGGTCAGGACCTTCCAGAATTTCATCTTGATCCGGCCAGCTGATCCAGTCGTAGCGGGAAATATAGTTGGAAATGAGATTGCGCGACATGGCTGCATATATCTCGTAAAAATCGAAATCTCTGGCGATTACTTTGTGTTCAATAAGATCCTTGCGGTATTTGTTCAGCACGTCAGGCGTTTGATCGTTGGAGCCATGATCCCAAACCACAAGTTCATGATCGTTGGCCAGGAGATGCTCTATCGCGTCAGGCAGCTGGTCCCCTTCGTTAAAACAAAGCAGAACACCAAGCGCCCTTGGTTTAATACGTCGCTTTGCAGGCACCAATAGCGGTGCGGCTGACGCTCTAGGTGATTCTATCCAGTTGAAATACTCGCGATGGTAAAATTCGCTGCTCGCTTTTTGCAGTTTTCTATCGATCAGCGGTGGGGGAATTGCATGGGTGAAATGCTCATCTCTAATTTCCAGCAGTCGCTCCAACCATTCATCTGCAGTCGCGTTCCAGTGCTGCATAAAGGACCATGAGCGACCTTGAATGCGTTCAGGAAATGCTCCAATGTCCGGTACCAGAACAGGCAAGCCTGCCGCAAAGGCTGCTGACAAAGTGTAGGAATAAGTCTCCGGCGACTGCGAACAAAACCAGACGATATGCGGATTGCGTTGAGTAATTAGGTGCTGGAGTTCTCTATCCTCGTACCTGCCGTGCAAAGTCAGATTCGATTGGTCGGCAGGGGCGAAAGCATAGGTCGTGGCACCGAGCAGCTCGAATGTAATCGGTAATTCTCTTTTCTTGGCGCTCAGTGCTGCTTCGTTCAGAATTGCAGCTCCCTTGTGTGGCTGCATCTCGCCGAGCACCAACACGCGAAGCGGCGCATTCGGTGCTAACGGTTGAACTTGGATTGCCTTTTCCAGTTCTTCAAAAGAATTGTGGTAGGCGCAGATGAATTTTCGGTTTTTGAAATATTTTTGCAGTCGTTGTTCGGTATCTTTGCTTGGCACTATTACGCGACTGGCGTTCTTTATGAGCCATTCTTGCTGGCGACGCCAGAGTTGATGGTTGGATGTAATTGCCACTTGCGCTGCCGATATGGAATTCGGCTCATCAGGTTCACCTGCAAATGTTCCATTCTCGTTGGTCAAATGTGGTTGAGGTGAAAGCACGTAGTAATCGTGTGCCGTAAAGTCGAATGGCACTCCAAGTTCTTCTATAAGGCGTTTGACAAAAGGTCCGAAACCCAGCGTGTGATGCACGTGGACGCGTTGAACCTGCGCATCTCTGAGAAAATTGACCAGGCGGTCAAAGTCGGCCTTTAGGTCTGTCGTGACTTGCAGTTGGCAATTGGCGGTGGGAGCGCAGAGTTGAACAGCGTTCTCGTTGGTTGAAGCTTGTGAGCGAAGGATTAGCGGCAGAAATTTTCCGTGTCCCAATTTCAACAGTTCATCTACATGCCTGGACACCCCACCATCCCAGTAGTGATAGATAAACAGAACAATTGGTAACCGGTTCTTCACGAGAGAAAGAAACTGACTGAATCGTGCATCCTTTTGGCGTGCATCAAATAGAATGTTTGGCCACTCGTTTGCATACTCAGTGTCCGGACTATTATCGAAGAGTTGTTCGAATGCTCTCTTCTTCAAGAAGTGAACGAGAGCATTTGTCTTTGCCGGATCGATTTCCGGGTGCCTCTCTAAATACTTTTCCATATCAAAATTTTTGTGCGGATTTCTTTTGGCTGCCATCCCTATCTGTAAGAAGTGGACTAATGGATTGACTTCTGACTTGGCAAGCTGCGGGTTACTTTCCAAATAGAAGGACACATCGAAAAGCTTATGTGGATCTCTAATGTCCTCTCGCGACTGAACGAAATGCAAAAGGGGGTTGGTAATTGCTTTTGCCTTTTCCATGGGAAATTGGCTCAAGTAATAATCGCTGTCAAAGAGTGGGTGTGGGTTTCTTCCTTCGATTGCACCGTGTAATAGATAATGAATGAGAGGATTTACTCCTTGCATAGCCGAATGATTTTGATGCAAGTAATATTCTGAGTCAAAAAGTGGATGTGGATTTCGTCCTTCGGCCCCGCCTCTCATGACGAAGTGTACAAGCGGGTTCAAGCCCAATGAGAAGACATCTTCATTTGTACGAAGGTAGTACGCAGTATCGAACAACGGATGCGGATTGAGCCCGCTATCAGCGCCATGCAGCAGGTAATGGCACAGCGGGTTTACTCCTGTCTCCACTAGCCCCGGGTTGTTTGACAGGTAGAATCTTGTATCAAAAAGCGGGTGCGGATCGAGCCCTTGCCTCCATCCTTCAGTAAGGAAGTGGGCAAGTGGATTTTTCAGCGTAGTGTTGGATAACTGCGTTGCATAAAATCTGGAATCGAACAGAGGTCCGGGATTTCTCAGTTCTTCAGCGCCGGCGCTCATAAAATGGATGAGAGGTTCGATATTGCCGGCGTTGATGTCCGGATATTGACTCAAATAGAAATCCGGATCAAATATCGGAAAGAACCCACTGCTTTCGATTGGTTGGATTTCCGGACTGACTTGCCCGGCTGCCTGAGAGGGCTTCGGTTCGGGCATTCCTGAAGAAGATACTGATAATCTACAGAACTCGTAGAAAGATTGACCTTGAACTGAAGTTGAAAAAGGACTCGGGAATCTTGTTTGTAACGTCTGTTCGCTCTTGTACTTTTCTCGATGCTCCTTGCTGATTAGCACGCCATTGTCAAAACTGGAATACTTCCAGATTCGCTTGCTCAGCTCATCGCGATCTGCTAATCGGCATTGTTTTTCGTACCATTCACGCAGTTGAAACAACGCCGGCATATCGGCGCCGAATTTGTCCAACATTTCCAGCTGAGCACCGGAGTCGAATCCAGAGAAGTGATAGAAGACCAGAGGCTCTTCATTGGCGGTAAAGCCGTGGGTGAAATTTCCTCTAACTTTACGCTGCGTTAGATTCCATGTAGCAACGTTATATCCGGGGTTTCTCAGTATTTGCAAGCCATCGAAAAAGGCCGGCGCGAGATCGATCCACCTCTGGTCAGTAAACAATCCGGAGGCAAAGTCTTCGTAGCAATAGTCGAGCAGGCGATTCTGCCACCACTGTGCGAATTCCTTGCCCTGTGGACAATTCTTCACGCCGACAAATCCGAGGTTGAAGGTGCCGTACTTCATAGCTGTCAGCTCATTGCTTGTAATTGCTTGCGTAGAGCTTTCCGGTTGCAGGATATGAGGTGTTACGGCGACGGTGCTCTGTTCTACTTCTCCAATGAGAGTTTGCATTGAGGAGAGAACAGCGATGTCCGGATCGAGATAAATCACGCACGAGCAATCTACCTTTTCGAGCAAGCGGCAGAGATAGATGGGCTTAATGGCCGTGCAGCATTCAACGATTGAGTGTTTGAAAATCCACGATTCTAGGTTGGCCATACCCAGCTCATCGATTGTGACCAGGTCATCGAATTCGCTGCGGATGCTATCCAGTTCACGTGGTAAAGGTTCTGCAAGAATGACCGAAAAGATTATTTCCGGATGCAGAGCCTTAACTGTACGCGCCAGGACGCGCACCTTTGGAAGGTAATTGATTGTTGCACTCGTGAATACATAGCAGCTCATTGCTACTTGCGTTTTCGCCAGAAAACTGCGGAAAAGTCAATGGTTTCAAGCGGCTCCGTAATCGCAAATCGTTCGCGATAATCGTGAATTGCTTTGCGACATCCCTCCAGAATGCTGTAATCGTCGATGATGCAATAGCCTCCGGGCGAAAGTTTTGGATAGAGGCTCTCGAGGGCTACAATCGTTGATTCATACATATCTCCGTCAAGCCTGAGTATCGCCAGCTTTTCTATCGGAGCCGCCGGAAGAGTGTCTCGGAACCACCCCGGCAGAAACTCAACCTGCTTGTCAAGGAGTCCGTATAGCCGAAAATTGGATTGAACTTGCTCAAGGCTTACAGCTAGTTCCGCTTCTTTATATAGTTTGTCTCCTGAATCAGCAGGGTATTTGTTGGCGTCAGGACGAGGTAACCCTTGAAACGAGTCAGCAAGCCACACTTTTCGGTCGCAATCACCGTAGGCTTTCAACAGGGCACGCATAAAAATGCAAGCTCCGCCCCTCCAAACGCCGGTTTCTATAAAATCTCCTGGTATACGTTCCTGAATGACTGTTTCGACGCAATCTTGTATGTTGTCCAGTCGCTTCATACCAATCATTGTGTGAGCATCTCTTGGCCAGCCTTTTCCTATCCGCCTCATCTCCGGATCGTAGGGGCGAAACCCTCCTGGATTGGTTGTCGGATCTCCGTAAATGAAGTTCGCA
The DNA here is from genome assembly GCA_012965515.1 of Candidatus Melainabacteria bacterium. Classification (GTDB taxonomy): domain Bacteria; phylum Cyanobacteriota; class Vampirovibrionia; order Obscuribacterales; family Obscuribacteraceae; genus QKMZ01. The sequence goes on from DTSE01000381.1 coordinate 13,445, forward strand.
ACTACCTTTTTCATCAAATCGAGATACATTGCCCTTGTATCCACACCGCCGAATGTCCCGGCTTCGCTAGTGGTTACCGATGTCGATTTTACGAACTCTGTCATTTTGATTTCCTGGTTCTAGCGTGGAACTTGAGTTTTTTAATTTTCCATGTTTTCCACGCCGTATGGTGAATTGGCTTTAACAGAATCAATCGCCGGACATTGGTAATGAAATAATGTCTTGCTTGTCCAGCGTTTTTTCTTGGGTGGAAAGCCGGATTCACTGATATGAGCGATGATTCTGTTGATGAGAATAAATTGACTGGGCCCCTGATTATATGTGGCATGCATCGCTCGGGGACCTCAGTTGCTAGTGCCATTTTGGCGAGATGCGGCTTGGACATTGGCAGTAATCTCAATCCAGCCGCTGCCGGCAACGTGCAGGGACACTACGAAGATCTGGATTTCGTAAGGTTTCACGAAGAGATTTTTCAAAAGTCTGGGCATGGTCCTGAAGGATGGATGCTGGAAAAGGTGTCCGCAGCGGTCAGATATCGCAAGGAAGCGGAATTGCTCCTCGCGAGGCACAAGCATCGCTCTCCTTGGGGTTGGAAAGATCCGCGCACGACATTGCTGCTCGATCTTTGGTCAGATGTAATTCCTGACGCCAAGTTCTTATTCATGATTCGCGCACCCTGGGAAGTGGCCGACTCCTTAATTCGTCGAGGTGACAGTGCTTTCAAGGACAGCCCTAGTTTTGCCATCAACGTCTGGATGGCTTATAACCGATTAGTGCTCGAGTACTTTCGCCAGAATCCTGACAGAAGCTTGATTGTAGGTGTTGATTGTTTGGAAAGAGAACCGCAAGTATTGATTGATTGTTTGAGAGAGAAATTTGCTATTTCACTTGAGCAATTGTCGGAGTCAGTATTTGATGCAGATCTCATGAATCGGCGTGCATTTAACTTTGAGGGACATTTTGAATTGCTCGAGCAGTATTTCCCCGAAGCGATAGCGCTCTGGTTGGAACTTGTCGATTGCTGTCCACCTTTAAGTAGTGTGAGCCGCAAGAGCAGTTTTGATTTGGACCGAACTCGCCAGCTAATCCTAGACAACAGGCGGCTCTCTAAGGATGTAGAGGCTCTTCGGTTGAGGATCAATCAGTTGAGTTCTCTTTTGCAACAGAGTGCAAAAGCCTTGAGACTGGAGAGGCTTCATTTGCAATCGGCTAAGTGTCAAGTAGGGCAATTGCGCTACGAATTGAACTTACTCCGAGGTACAAGAGTTATGAGGTTAAGAGAAAAAGGTCTTCGTTTGAGGAATCGAGCAGCCAAGTATTTGCGTAAATTTAGCGATCATTGATTGAATTTCGTTAGTGTTGGACTTGGTGCGGCAAGATTCTGCTGGCAACTAGGTTTTTGGCAAACTCGAAAAGTTCGCAGTCGTATTGGTTGACTTCCCGAAGTATCGAAGCAGTCGCTGAATCCATTTCCTGAACCTTCATCCTGTCTGTAGATGCGTTATATCTTTCTTCAGCTGCACGCTTCCAGCCGAAAGCGTATTCCATCGTTTTGACAAGCATCTCGTAGTTTTCGGTCAGTGCCACCAATCCGATTCGATTCGCCAAATTGTCTTTTGCTTCTTCAAGAGATTCGGCAGAACAAGGTAATCCTCGGATGTCTGTGCTGCAAAGAAATCTAACATGCCCGTTGTCCAGATGCCTTTCCTTTGTCAGTTTGATAAATTCAACAATGTCGAGGCGCCGTTCGATAATCTCTCTTCCCATCTCTTGGGCATGAGCTTGTCTTTGTAGATAAAAGTAGAGTGATAGCAGGCGGTCGAGTGGTTCTCGAAGTAAGGTAATAAGCAAAACCGGACGCTTTACGTGCCGGTGAACCCCGTAACTGAAAGGAATATGTCCGATTATCATGGACAAATCTCTTTCTCTTTCCTGCAGAATCCTTTTCAGTTCGTCTTGCGAAGGTCTTGGCTTATCATAAAGTTCAAGTAGGTTTTCTCTACCGACGTTTGCTGCCACCATCTGTCCGAAGCTTGTTCCTGCTGTTTTGGGAATATGCAGGAAGATTGGAAGCGGCGCATCTGCTTCCGCTAAAAAACTTTTGAGAAAGAGAAATCGAGGTTCCTCTTTACTGTATTGGAGGTGCTCATTTTTCGTCGTCAGTCGATTGAGGGCTAGCTCCATTCGCCACTTTTCATGCTGGCGTTTGAGCGTCGACACTTCTTCTTTTAGTGACTCGTTCGCGTCCAGGGTCTCCTTTAACTGTCTATTCAGGTCTGGAAATAGGCTTTGTTCAATTAATAGACGAGTCGTATTGCGCACCTTTGAATAGACATTCTTGAGCGCAATAGAGGAGGTGTTAGACAAAGTATCAGAGCCACTTTTTGGTTGTTCGTTCATGTAAAAGTGCCCAAAGTCAGCGGAAGCAAACCTGATGAGGGAAAGATCACTAGGATGTTTAGGAGTATACAATTGCCTGATGCCCGCAGAAGTCTCAATACTATTGCCAATATTTAATGGGGAGCGCTATCTCCAGCAGTGCATTGACAGCGCACTGTCTCAAGTTTTCGAGAACATTGAGTTGATAGTCGTTGACGACGGCTCCTCTGATTCGTCAGAGGAGATAGTCCGTCGTTACTTGCAGCAAGATAACCGCATCAAGTTCTTTCGAAATCAGGAAAATCGAGGACTTTTCGCAGCTTACAATCGCTGCCTAGAAAATGCTCAAGGAGTATTCATAAAGCCCTTTGCGCAGGATGATCTACTTTCTGAGGTGGCGGTATTGCGGATGCGTGAAGTTCTTTTTCAAGATCCCACCATTTCGCTTGTCGCGTCAGCATGCGAGATTGTTGATTCCTTTGGTCGGGTGGTCCTGACTAGAAATCGGTTCCCGAATGGGCGCAGAGTAAGTGGAAGCGATGTAGTCAGGTATAGCTTACTCAGTCTTTCTAATTGGGTGGGTGAGCCGAGTACTGTTATGTTTCGCCGCAAAGATTGCCGCGCAGGATTTAATGACGAGTACTTTCACGCCGGTGATCTGGAGATGTGGTTGCGGGTTGTAGAAAATGGTGACCTTTTGCTGCTAGACGATTCTCTTGTGCAGTTTCGAATGCACGATGAGAGTGCAACTTCTACCAATCTGGCTGGTTTTCTCTTTGCTTTAGATGCGCTCCGATTGGGAAAAGAGTATCGCAACATACTTCAAGATTTGGGCGAATCAGAAGAGCATTTTCAGAAACGTGTGGTTGAAATTGCGGCCTATCAATTGGATCATTTAGTTCGGACGCAATCTCTGAATGTGGCAGATGCAATCGCTTCTGCTCGAAAGGGCAGTCGTTCAGGGGATGGAAGTCTCGAGGAAAGAAGAGTGTTGGACGCATTCATTGAACTCTGCTTTCTGGCGCTGCGTTATGCAACTTTTTCCATTGGCGAATGCAATCGAATCAGGAGTGAAGGTGACTTGCAATGTGCGCTCTTGAACAGGCGTCTTGAGGATTTGCAAGGAAGTAACTCCTGGAAGCTGACTGCGCCGCTTCGCTCCGTGATGCGCAGCTTGAGGGGCTGAAAGACTACTGGCAGTATTTTGTCAGCGACTTCAAGACCGTGTTGAGTTTGTGTCTGAGCGTGTAATACCGACTTGCGGCGAGCCTGTCTCTCTCTTTCCTCGTCTCATCAAATCTTTTTGTCAACGATTCATACTCTCTCAACAGCTTGTGAAACTCGCAATGCAAATGCTGATACTGCCGTTTTGCAACTTCGACGCTGTCGCCGATGATGATATCTGGATCTGCTGATTGCAGGTTCTCGATCTCATTCCAGTAGCGTTCTTCACGGTAGAGAAGTGTTTCCTCAATATATTCAAGAAAAGTCTGTCTGTGCTTTTTCAACATACTGCGGAGTATTGTGACGTACGAAACAGTGGCCGAAAGCCCCCTGTCATGGATACGGTACTTGTAGAGTGGCAAAGGGACCGATGCAATCCCCCAGCCGGCTTCTAAAGCGCTCAACAAGAAGTCCGATTCATCACCGTACTTCAAGCTTTCGTCGTAGTATCCGACGCTTTGGAAGACCTCTCTCTTCGCCAAAAACGTGTTAGAAGGCGTTCGTAATTTAGTAAAGTCAAGCTTTGTACTTGCAGGCGTATAGATGTAATTCTGATCGCCGAATACGCACACTTCCGTCAATACGATTCCAACGTCCTTGGGCTCTGCGGCGGCGAGTGCATGTATTAAATAATCCGGTTCGAGTAGATCGTCGGAGTCCAGCGGAACGATAAACTGACCATGCGAATGCTTAATACCAGTATTCTTGGCTGCGACATGCCCTCGATTCTGTTCATGTTTAACAATTCTTAGATTGTTGAATGAGTGATCTTTCAGCAACCTCTCGGCGCTCATTCCCCTGGAGCAATCGTCTACTACAATCAGTTCGACATTGGGATATTCGAGAGCGGCGACACTATTCACCGCCTCGACCAAGTACAGCTCGTGGTCGTAATACGGCATTATGACCGATACTAATGGGATGCCTTCACTGCGTGACATTGCGCGTCAAAGTACTTCATGCGGGTACAGTCAGCCTTGGATTCCAGCCGAGATTATACTGGGGGCGCAGAGATTCGCTGGCATAGGGAGCGATTCCAGGGGTTAAAGTTTTGAAATCGGCGCTCTAGATGTTATATCCAATTGGCAGCAGAATATTTCTCCGAAGGCTTCAGTCGATTCTTGGTAGAACTCTGACTAGACCGGAATTTTGAACTTTACGAGAAAAGGGCGATGCTATCATCGCCCTTTTTTGAGTTGGTTGGTGGCGGCTAACAAGAAGCGCTTAGCGTCCGCGCAATTGTTGATCCAATACTTCGGCGTTGAGGTTGGCGTCGAGATATTCTTGGATGCGTTCATATGACTCTAATTGCTTCGAGGCTTGCCATGCCTGGTCGCGCACTTGAATGCGTTGACCAGGGTGAATGGAGCGCACTTTCGGATCATATGTATCGCGGTCGAAGCCGTTCAAGGCGGCAATGTCGGTGGAGAAGTCGACGACGTCGCGTTCGCTGGGAGTCTGTCCGTTCTCTTTGCGAAGAGTGCCGCGGGCAATGCGATCGAAGCCCTCTCCCGGTTTGACGGTGTGATGTGCAGACTCTTCAATTTGTTGAAGATTTTCTCTGTTCATCCGTCTTGCTTCTTGAATGACGTTCATGTTGTTTTCTTCGGTAATGCACTTTTTCTGCACTGCGTCTTTCAAGTAGCCGCTGTGTGCATTCGCTGCTGCGTGAATGTCTTCCGGGCTTTCGAAGCCAGCACCTTTTGCTACGGTGTCATAGTTCAAGATGCCGTCGCAACCCATGGTGTCGCCCTGTCCACGATGTTCGATGCGGCGCATGTCGGAGCTGCCCCACTTCTTATAGAGTGTGTCGATGGCTGCTCTTTCTTCGTCAGTGTAGACTTTGTCGCCCTTGGCTCTGGCCTTGTCGTCAGCTTTTCTGGCGTCCTTCAAATCCCAGTAGGTAATTCCCCATTGGCCGTTATGATCTTCGGCAAGTTTGTCGAACAGTTCGCCGTTATTGGCAAAGAGAGGATTGACGAGATCGAGAGAGCGTCGTTGATTCTCGATCTTCTTCAAAGTATGGTCGATGTCTTTTGCTGATAGCTCGTCTTTCTCGCGCGATCCTATGCCGATAAATCCACCTTCACGGTTCATTTTCGCGTGCTTGATGGTTTCGAATTGTTTGAGCGCGCTTTCTGCCATCAGTGAGTCGAACTTGCTCGTTGCGCCATTCTCAATGTCGTCTCTTGTTATGCTGCGTCCCAGTTCTTTATATTTTTCCGCCAGCCAAACGACTGCCATTTTGTCCACAGTCGAGTCTGCAACCGTCCCAATGCGACCGGATTCTCTGTCACTCATGCTGCCTCTGATAGCGCAGCCGGCGGTGTTTTCATAGTCTTCTCTAAAGCGCGAATAAGCTTCAAATGCCGGAGTTGTGACCTCTACGCTGAGGGGTTCGAAGCTTTGCGATTCAATATCTCGTGCCATTTTTCTAGTTCTCCGTTAGAAACTTATGTAGCTGTCCAACCCTGCAACCGCCAACCTTAAGTTGGAGTACTCGTATGTGAACCGGGGGTTCGACATCAAAGGTACGATTCCAATGTGTTAGCAACGTGGCAGTCATGGGAAAACTACGCACCCTTGGCGCCTCTCGCTCGCAACGATGGAACGAAACCGCTCAACTCTGAGGGGGAGTTGAGCTCAACGATAGTCTTTAATTTGGAAATTCTGCGGGAGACTTGCTTAGAGCTTGGAGATTGGCACAGTCAGATGCACATCGCGGTATTGTTCCGAGGGCGGCAGGAAGTTTGGCAAGAACACGTCTGCAGATGCGTTTAGGTCTTTGCCGGGAACTTTGATAGTGCCGTGGATTTCGCCATGTGGATTGATTTGCTTGCCGGAGAACTCAACTTTGGCGATTTGCTCAGGTTTGCCAGGCATTTGGATTTTTGCTGAAACGCTTGGCGGCAATTCCATTGGGAAGTCGCGATCGTTTTTCAGGACGACTTTCAACTTGATCTGGGACTTAGAAGGAACGATGCCCTCCAGCTCGAAACGCACTGAACCATGCGCATTGCTGGCATTTGTTGCCATAGTTTGTTTGATCGCATTGATGTGATCCGGCGACATACCCTTGACCAAGTCTTTCGGAACGGTTGATTGCTGGGGCATGTTTGCAAGCATGTCGGGCGAAACCATTGATTGCGCTTTCTTGCGAATGTAGTCCGGAGCCGCTTGAGGCACGGGAGAGATTTCCGGCAGTAATTGAGGCTTCGGCGTCTCGGCATGAGCAGCTATAGAGGCTGGCGGAGCCGGAACCAGGTCTTTGGAAACATTTTGCTGAATCGTTGCTGGTGCCAAAGTTTTCAGTGCATTATTTGCTTCTGAAAGTTGTGCTTGTAGTTGGCGGTTTTGCAGCTCCAGATTGGTCGTCCTTTGGGTGTCAATGGGAACACCTTGCAGTGATTGACTTACGCCAGGTGCGGTTTGAGGCATCAGCCCATTCATCAGACCGGGCAATGCTTGCGCAGCTGCCTGAATGTTGGCACTGGAAATGCCGTTGGGAAATGCAGTTCGAGCCAGTGTCGCGAGAGTATTGCTGTCTATTGCAGCCGGTGCTGCCGAAGTGGCGGCGCTCGCTGCTAATGCACCCGGTGCAGGTGCGGCGAAGGCTGTTGCGCTTGCAGTTACTGGAGTCTCTGTGGTCAAGACAGACGGAAGTGGTGGCAGTGGCGGAAGTGGCGGCAATCCAAGGCTGGAGCCTGCGGACGAACCTGATGAGGAGCTGCCTCCCATGGCTTTCTGCGTTGCGTCTTCGAATTTAGTCATGCGGTCTTTTTCGCTTTGCTGAAAGCCTCTCAGTTGACCGAGGAAACCAGACAAGCTATTTACATGAGTGTCAGTAGACAGTGCCGTATCCGCTGAGGATGCAGCCGCTGCTGCTCCGGCTGCGGTCGGCAGTGCCTTCGGGATGGTTGGAGACGGTGGCAATTCGCCCGGGCGCATTTGCGAATTCAGTTGCGACAATAAGGATGGCTGCTGTTGCTGGCTCAAGAATGAAATTACTTGTGGTGACGCGAGTCCACCTGCCTGTGGAGCAGTTGGAGGCATAATCATCGTTGTCGCCTGCATCTTCGCATTCAGCTCCTGAAGCTTCTTTGCAGCGATCATGTTTTTCGGCTCTTCGCGAATGACGGTCATGTAAGCGTCGTGCGCCTGCGAGTAGAGACCCAGGCGAGTCGCCAGATCTCCTTCATACAAGCGGATCTTCACATCCGTCGGTGCAATGCCAGCGGCTTCGACAATCTTCGAATGTGCATCTCGAATTGCTCCGCTTTGGTCGAGCGTTTGAGCAGCTTGAAATGCTTTCATGGCTTCCTGACGAGCCAGTGCGAGTTTAAAGCTTTGACGAGCAGCAGGAAGATTGGGATTGTCCGGCTCCAATCTCACAACTTGTTTGTACTCGTTCTGTGATGATTTTAGATCGCCTGAGAGCTGGTAGGCTCTTGCAAGACCCAGGTGTTGACTGGCATCGCGCGGATTCTTCGCGACTTGTCTGTGCCAGAGATCTATAAGTGTTCTGGATGCAACTTTGTCTTCCGGATTGATAATGAGAGCGCGGCTGAGATCGTTGTTTGCTCCGATCACATCACCTTGCGTGTACCTCAAGCTGCCCAATTGCCTCAAGGCAGCGCCTGAATTGGGATCTAGCTCAAGAGCCTTTTGAAACTCACCTTTAGCAGTTTCTTTCTTCCCTTCCTTAAAGAGCATAGAACCCACACCGATGTGACCATCTGCCGACGGTTTGATCTTGAGGGCCGCTCTGTATTCAACTAATGCTTCGTTGTATTTGCCTTCTCGAGCCAATGTGTCTGCCATTTTCAAGCGCGCGGTGTCGCTTGCATGGTCGATGCCCTTCTTCTTGAGCCAGTCGTTGAGAGCAAGCGTCGCCGGAGTGCTGCCTGGTTCAAGAGTCAATGCTTCGCGCGCAAGTTTTACGGCTTCATCGTAGTCTTTCGCCGCAACCTGCGCTTTTCCGTTGTTCAGAAGGGTTTGGACAAATTCCTGTTTGATGACTTTGTCTTTTGGAAATGCCTTCGTGTAGTTCTTGATCAGCGACTGTGCTTCCGTGAATTTCCCTTCTTTTAAGAGGGTATCGAGCTGAGCTGCCGCGTGTGCTGCGTGCGGAGAGTGTGTTGCCTGAGCTTGTGAGGCACTCAAATCGTAGCGAGAAGGTGAAGGCGCTTGTTGCGACATCGGCGACATCACGCCCATTGGCGGAGCCACGATCGAAGGAGTCACTGCTGGAGGTGGAGGGATCAAGCCGTTTTTAGACTTCGAGCTTGAGCTGCCTGAGTAGGACGGAGCGGAAATGTTGTAAGGCATCGGGGCGCTGCTGAGCCCGCTGCCACCGTAGGCGCTGTCCATGGCCGAGCCGTTATTCGGATTCATCATCGAATAAGGCGAAGTTTCGCGCATTTCAGAGTCGTAGCGCCGTCTGATTCTGGAGGAAGGAACGATAATTTGCTTGGCGCGGGAGAAGTCGGCGGCCTCTGCCGGAGGCGCAAAAACCAGCGGAGCGGACAAAATGCCCAGCGTTTCAGCTACCAGGCAGGAGCCCGGCAGTATGAGGAATAGGAGCGCTGTTTTTAGTCTATCGCTGGTCACAGTGTTTTCTTGAGCAGAGTCTGAAGACCCAGATACGAATAACCGGCAAACCTCGGGTTTGCTAGGACCGTATCGCCGTTTGTTTGCTGATTTGTGATATCGGCAACGCCAACGATATTCTAGTGACAACCTTTCAATCTATAAAGTGGGAAATTACGAGGTAAAGCAAAGTTTTGTTCGGTTTTTACCCCAGGCGGCCGGACAAATGACCCAAGAGGGTGTTTCTCTCAGGCTTTTGACGCAAACGCCTGCCACAATCGGGGATTTTTGGCAACCGACCTTTGTAAAAGGTTTCGGAACACCCATCTATAAATGTGAGTCTTTAACTTACACTTGGAAAGGTTGCCGGTGGCCCGCAGCAAAGAGGAAAGTCCTTTCCCACTTTGTGTCTGGGGCGCCGTTCGTTTACCAGCGGCAAATTTCAAGTCTGGGTTTTTCACAAACAGAAGGGCTTTATAAATGACGACAGCAGTCAAAGACAATGACACCAGTTTGATGGAACGGGTAAATCATCTGACCCGGCAAGCAAGACTGGCGGCAGCTGTCTTCACTCAGTACTCGCAAGAGGACGTCGACCGCATCGTCAAAGCGATGACTGCCGCCGCTATCGAGAATGTCGAAAAGATGGCGCGTGCTGCGTGCGACGAGACACGTATGGGTCTTTTTGAAGACAAAATGCTCAAGAACTTCGTCGCCTCGGAATTCCATTATCACCAGATCAAGGACAAGAAGACAGTCGGCATCATCAGAGAATTCCCAGAAGACAACATGGTGGAAATCGCCGAGCCTGTGGGCGTTATTCTCGCTCTGTCTCCCGTCACCAACCCGACATCGACCGTTATTTTCAAGGCTATGGCAGCCGCCAAGACCAGAAACTCAATCATCTTCAGTCCTCACCTGATGGCTGCGGACGCCAGCAACATGGCGGCAAGAATTGTCTACGAAGCCGCTATTGAGGCAGGCGCGCCCAAAGGCTTCATCGGTTGGGTAGAGAAATCTTCTCGACTGAGAAGAGAAACCGAACTCATGATGGTTCATCCGGAAGTCGATTTGATTTTCGCAACCGGCGGAACAGGCATGGTAAAAGCGGCGTGCAGTTCAGGAAAGCCGGTACTGGGTGTGGGTTCTGGCAACACTCCGGTGTATGTGCACAAGAGTACGAATGTTCGCCAAGCGGCGATGGATATCATCATTTCCAAAACATTCGACAATGGAACCGAATGCCCGTCCGAGCAAACACTGGTTGTCGACCGCGAAATCGCCGAGTCGCTCATCCAGCAATTCAAAGATTATGGCTGCCACGATTGCAATGAAGAGGAAACAGCCAAGGTTACCGACACAATTATCGATGCACGCACAGGCGGCATGAACTACCGCATGGTTGGCCAGCCGGCGAATCTCATCGCCGAGAAAGCCGGCATCACGGTAGCTCCTGAGACAAAAATCTTGCTCTGCGAGATGAAAGGTGATTTGCGCCAAAACAGACTGGCGGTTGAAAAACTGATGCCGGTATTGAGCTACGTTGTCGTGGACTCAGTGGAAGAAGGGCTTAACCGTGCGCTCGACATCAACTATGGCGGCGGCACCGGACACACTGCAGGTATCTTCTCTGAAGACGAAGATGTAATCGAACAATTTGGAACTTACATCAACGCCGGTCGTATCATCGTCAATTCGCCGACATCAATCGGTGGGTTGGGCGGCATCTACAACAACTTGAACACGACACTGAGCTTTGGTTGCGGTACCGGTGGCGGCAACATCACTACCGACAACGTCGGTATCAAGAATTTGCTTAATTACAAGCGTGTTCCGCGTCGTAAACACTTCACTCTTTCTTTCCAAACAACTAAGAACATCTACATCAATCCTGGTTCTATCGACCATTTGAGAAACATCAAAACGAAGCGCGCCTTTGTGGTCACTTCGAGATCCGCAGCACGCAGAGGTCACCTCTCGATGGTGCTGGAGCGCCTGCCGCAAGATTGCCGCGTCGATGTTTTCTCCGGCGTTGATGCGGAGCCGGAATGGCCGACTATTGAAGATGCGCTCAAAGTAATGGCGCAGAGCCAGCCTGATACAGTAATCGCGCTTGGTGGCGGTTCTGTCCTTGACGCTGCGAAAGTCATGCGTCTTTTCCATGACTATCCGGATTTGAAACTCAAGGAAATTGCATTCAACTTCCTCGATTTCCGTCACCGTATGGCGGAGTTCCCGAAGGGTGTAAAAACTCAACTGGTAGCCATTCCAACAACATCCGGAACAGGTTCCGAAGTAACACCATTTGCAGTTTTGAAAGACAGCAATTCACAGAGAAAACTTTCGCTCATCGATGAGACGCTACTACCCACGGTGGCAATCATCGACGCCAATCTGACCAAGTCACTGCCGCGAGACATCACCTCCGACACGGCTTTCGATGCACTGACACACGCTCTGGAAGCGCTCGTTTCCACAGTCGCTTCGGACTACACAGATGGATTGGCCTTCGAAGCGATGCGCCTGATCTTTGAAGCGCTGCCGGAAGTTTTGAAAAACCCGACGAATGTCGTCTGGCGCCACAAACTGCACAATGCATCTTGCTTGGCGGGTATGGCAATCGGCAATGCATCGGTAGGTGTAAACCACGCTCTGGCTCACAGTCTCGGTGGTCACTTCGATGTTCCGCACGGCAGAGCCAACGGTGTTTTCCTGGTCTCGACTTTGGAATACAACGCGCAGATCCCGCACAAATTCATGGTGCAATCTTGCTATCCGCTTTGGGTTGCTGACGAAAAATATGCGCGCGCTGCTCAATTCCTCGGACTTGACGAAGACGGAAAGCTCGCAGGCAAAGGCAAGGGTGAGAAGCCGCTTGCCGGCAATATCAAACAGTTGAACTTGGCATTGCGTCGAGCAATCTACGATTTGTCAGCTCAGTGCGGACAGCCGATGTCTATTGCAGAACTCGGCATTTCGCAAGAAGAATTTGCAACTGCGATGCCCGACCTGGTGCGTGGCGCCTTCGAAGACATGGCTGTGAAGACG
>DTSE01000382.1 GCA_012965515.1 Candidatus Melainabacteria bacterium
CTCAACACGTTGTCGGAACGTCTTTGGAAGACGGCAGCATCAAAGTGGAGCTGTCTAAAGAAGACGAGCTGATGAACCGGGATTTCATTCTCAAATGGGTCGCCGCAGAGAAGAATCTGAAGCCTAATTTGGTCACTTACGCTGACAAAAACGGCAACACATATTGCATGCTCACTGTGATGTCGCCGAAGCAAGATAAATTTCTCGGCGTTCCCAGAGATGTGATTTTCATTGTTGATCGCTCAGGCTCTATGGGCGGATCCAAAATGGCATCAGCAGCCAAATCATGCTCGATACTCTTAGATACTTTAGGACCGCAAGATCGTTTTGCAATCTGTGCATTTGATGACACAAACGAATGGATGCAACCGCATACAGAATGGACAAGCAGTGTTTCCGGCAAATTTGTCGGCGCCGATGAATCGGGAATTGAAAGTGGCAAAGCCTATTTGCGCACTGTCACCGCTCGCGGCGGCACTGAATTGGAACCGGCTCTGGCTGAAGCGCTTGGCGAATTTACACACAACAAAAGAGCGGATGCATCTGGAATCATTGTCATTTTGACCGATGGTCAAGTCGGCAACGAATCGTACGTCTACAAACGCCTGCAGGAAGATCTCGGTGATGCGCGGGTGTTCACCGTGGGAATCGACACCGCAGTCAATGGCGGCATATTGACTCGCATGGCGACACTTGGTGGTGGAACATCCGCGCTTGTTACCCCGGGAGCAAAACTTGAAAAAGCTCTCGGTCAAATTGGGCGCGAGATTGGGGTTCCGGTTTTGACTGGACTCAGTTTGGAATCCGTGACCGGAAGTATGGAAGCAGACACCATCACTCCGGCGAACTTGCCCGATGTTTTCAGAGGACGCGCGATAACCATTTTCTTCAAGATGTCGCAAGGCACAACGGCTGGAAACGGCAAGAAGAAGATTCGCATTAAGGGCACGCGAGCTGACGGTTCTTCATACTCCGAAGAAGTCACTGAGAAGCGTGTTAAGTTGCCGGCGGTTGCTTCACTCTATGCAAAATCGCTGATCCGCGACCTCGAAGATGCGCTGAGAGAAGGAGGTCGTGACTCCAACAAGGTCAGCAAACGAATGATTGATGTTTCGCTGACGCATTCAGTGCTGTGCAGATTGACAGCATTCGTAGCAGTGGATTCTGAAGTTACGAATAAGGACGGAAAGCAACGCACTGTTGTTCAGCCGGTTCATCAGCCTGCTGAGTGGGAGTCCTTAAGTTCAGGTACGAAAAATCTTGCCAGAGCATTTGGATCTGCAAAAGCAACTCCCTTCATGTCTGGTCCTGCTAGTTACGGCAGCTCCAGATTCGGAGCGCCGCCGCCTAGTGCACCAGGTGCAGCCCCTTCGGCGCAGCAAAGTGCTCAGCCCATTGATCCGTCTACCGGGGGGTGGGGATCAGCGCCCGGTTCCACCGGCTGGGGGATGTCTGGAAGTACTGGTGCATTTGGCGGTCTTCCTCCAGGAAACACACCACCGCTTCCTGGTGGCGGACTAGAGGAAAAATTCGGCATGGCACAAAGTTGGAACACACCTATACAAGAGAGAGCCGTTAGAGGCAGAGAAGCTGGGCCGCCACAAGCCCCAGTAGATCTAATAGCAGCACTCAACAAGCTGGTTCTCACCATCAATAATTTGGTTAACCTGTTTGGATCTGGTGGCTCCGGTGACTGGAAGCAACTGGAAGATGTGAGAGCCTTGTGTTTGAAACATCTGCAGGCGTCGCGCTTTGCTGCGAGTGCTCCAAAACTTCAGCAATTCCTCCGCACTGAAGCAAAGCGCGACGCTGGAAGATGTGAGAGCCTTGTGTTTGAAACATCTGCAGGCGTCGCGCTTTGCTGCGAGTGCTCCAAAACTTCAGCAATTCCTCCGCACTGAAGCAGTCGAATGCGTTGCTGCCATCAAAGCAGGCGGACTGACAGCCGAAGTCGTTGACAGAGTGCAGCGTGCGCTCGATGAGTTGAAACACGAGATCGATTCCATCAGTGCAAACAAAGAGCCAGTTGCACAAGGACGCAATTTCTGGGAGAGCTCGATCTGAGGGAGACTGTGGGGGCGCACTGCATGCACGTTTCACTCTAGTTGCAACGCCATGCGACGCCCGGCGGGCGGCAGAAATGCCGCCCTGCACCGAGGATGGTGGCGACAGATGCAGAGGTTTTGGCTGTAAGCCGAGATTGCGGGGGTCTAAAACTCCGTTGTGCGCATAAATGAAAGAAGCTGGATAACTCCAGCTTCTTCTTTTTGGAAAACTTTTAGCGCGGTCGCAGCAAAGCGCCACCTGCAAGGATTGAGTCGTCATCGAACCGGGCGATGCGTGGCATCGCCCCTACGCTTCAGGGCGGTTGCGCATGGCGGAGCGGTCGAGCATCGGTAGACCTTGTTGTTGTCTGTAAATCATGAACCAGCTCGGTACTTTCGGATCTGCGCCCATAAGAATTTCAATGCATCTCATTCCTTGTGATGGATTGAATTTGCCAATACCTCCCGGATAATCTTCGAGCGCGCGGATGAAATCCTGATTGGCCCTGGCGGCTTGCTGTTCGATGGTTTCGCTGACATGTATGGTTTCAGTTGTGACACCAAATCTAGTGCTCTTAAATTCTAGTTTTGTAGGATTTCCATTTTCATCTCGAGTAATCGTCAAGTATGGTGCTCTAGACAGAGGATTGTTTCCATCCTCCAGAAGCTGCTTCAAAACTTGCTCTCTAAACTGTGGTGGTTCTTTCATGAGCTTTTCAAGCTGCACTCGAACATCCAGCTTTGCTTGCTCATCTTGTTTGAGAGAGCGCGAGATCATCTCCTCGATCTGTTTTGCGGGAACTTCCGGATGGCTCAGGCGGTCTGCTTCTCTCGCCGCTCTTTCTGGGCGCGTTTCTTTTTCAATTTTTCGAAACTCTTTCCAAGTTTCATCGCCTTCGAATTCAACTTTCGGCAAATGTTTTGTAGCGTCCGCCTGGATAGGCGTTGTGCAATAGTCTTTGGAGGCTTCTCTGTTGCCTTTATTCACGATGTGCCAACCGCCGCCATCATTGTGAATTGTCAGATCTGGAATATTGTCAGTCGGATCTTGAATCTTATTTAGTTGTCTATATGCGGCCATCTGTCGATCAGTAGACCAGCTCTGGAAAATACAGTCTGCATTCAGGCCCTTAGAACTCGCATCTACTAATTTGCGCGCATCTTCAAGCGGCTGCTGAGGAGAATCAACCGGCATAGTTAACTCCGTTAGTAATATGAATGGGGAAAAGGAAGCGTCTAGTTGCGGGGTATGCGCCGCCGTTTCGACACGATGAAGCTTACGCAGGCTGCGTGAAATAAATGTGTCAGGTCTGTGATTTTTTCGTGGAACGGTAATCTGTTGGAATATTTGCGCAATTCCACATTTTTTTCACGAGTTAAATGCACAATCATGTTCTCACTGGGAACAATGACGTTTGAAATTTGTCTTTTCATTCAGCAAACGAAAAGCGCAGCCCAGAGAGCCGGTTAAACACCGGAAAGGATGTTCTCTAGGATTGCCGCAACGTGTCGTGGAATCCTGATAGATAGGTAGATAGGTGAATCCAATGTTGTTTCCAGAAAAAGAAAACGAGTTCGAAGTTTACAACGAGACAGTAATCAATTTGACCTCTCAGGTTACAGATAACGAGCTGGAACAACTCCTCTCCAACAAAATCGAAACTGCAGCTGAGTCCTGCCCTGGTGGTGTTTGCCAGCTTAACTGGCGTCCGACTCGCCGCAATCAAGCTGCCTAAGCCCAAGTTTTCTTAGAACAGTCACGTTGATGTTATATTCCGTGAATAGGATATCGACGGTAGATCTTCTAGCGCTTCCCGCTTAGACGCTACCGATGGATGTTCCAGAGGCTAACCCAATTCTGGATCGGTTTGGCAGAGTTAATCTGCAAGTCACTAATTAGTATTTTTGACTTTGTAAGTTATCCACATGCCACAACTTTTCCACAATTGATCAATAGACTTCTGGAACCCACAGGAATCTCCTGTCCTATCCCTTTCGCTTTTAAAAACTTACTATCGTGAACTTAACTACTAAGAAAACCGCGTATGGCCGGTACGCCGCTCTTATAGATCTAGCTACCGGACTTCAAACAAGTCTCCTTCTCGATGAACTACGCATTGGTCGCTCGCGTGAGAACGACATCGTGCTCGAAGGAGATTTAACAGCATCCCGCAGGCAGGCACGCATTACGCGTGTCGGGGATTGCTATTTCCTGGAAGATTTGGCTAGTACAAATGGCACTCTTCTCAATGGAAAGCAAATTCACGGGCGTGCTCTGCTCAATCATGACGATGTCCTCAACCTGGGAAGGCGGATTTATCTCTTCTCGATGGTGGAGCCAGTCACCGAAGAGCCTCCAACGGTGAACCTTGGAGACAATTCGATGGTTTCCATCTTGCAGTCGGCACATCGCATGGTGTCGGAGGCTCTCAGCCGTTTTAGCGGCAACTGCTCCACCCCGTCAAGTCCGCTGTCGTGCGGAGAGGGACTGGCATCAACGGTTCCGCAAAGCAAAAAAGGACGCTTCGCTCAAGGAAAACTCTTCTCTTCCGCTTTGAAGCAGTATCAGAAGAGAAAACAGATGCCTTCGATCAACGATCCTCGTGTGCACGTGCATAGATAGGGTTGAGCGAACCTTTCAGGAACCTTTCTGGGTTGCCGCGATGCGGAACGTTCGGTGATTCCACGGATTACTGTAGGGTGACGCCATGCGTCGCCCGGGCGATGCATGGCATCGCCCCTACGCAAATAGAAGTTACTTCTTTGTAGTGGGCACGCTTGACTCGTCCGATTTTTTCAATACTGTCTTTAGTGGTGGCAAGTCGACCGCGCGGCAGACAAAAGACAAGTTGCGTCCGGAACCTGTGCTGATCATGATCGCTTCAATGAGCGGTGGGTTAACAGTCTTGGAGCCTTGCCACTCGACGACAAAACTAGCCCCGGAACCGCCGGAGGTATCATCGAGTCGCACGACGAAATCTGCAGTTGCCATCGGTTCGAGCAAAACCGGCTTGGGAACGTACTCTCGGATCAGTTTGCCTGTATTGGATTGGTATCTCACTGACGAAATTACAATTGCATTTGCGTCGTCGGTGTTTCTCACGCTTAGAGTTTCGGCCAAGTTAAGCACCCTGTCCCGGTTTTCTGTGTAGATGTGGGAATAAACCGGCACATAAGCGCGGGCATGCAATGTGAAATCTGCGAGAGTTTTGGCATCTGCTGGTTTCAAATGTTTTTGCCAACTCTCCGGGCTCTCAGACTCCGAATTTGAGTTCGAATCAACATCGTTGCACCCCTGAAGGAGGAGTAATGACACGGCAAAAGCAGTGGTGAAGGCGGTTAAGGTTGTCTGGGGAGAGAAACGCATTGGCGATATCCTTGCGGTTTGCTGGTTCTATTGTAGTGGCGTGAAGCCCGACTAGGAACCACAGCAGCCTGTTGGCGTCTACAAGTCAAGTGAATATGGTCCGTGGCATGCCGTAGGGGCGCCTTTGTTGCTTTCTCGCTACAAAAGGCACTGAGAAAAAAACGCCTTAAGCCTTCAAATTTCAGTACCTGACCGTCATTTTATAAATCAGCCGCGATCAGTATTCTTGAAAACCGGTCCTGCACGTATAATAGGAATACTTTAGATAGCTTCTTATATTATTATTGAAGACCGGTATCACAGAAGTCCCAAAACGCCTTCAGGAGCATTAAAGGGTGTCAAAAAACATATCCTTTTCGTGGTTAGCACGTTGCCGCTGGAATGTCCTAGACATGATCAATGTGATCGGACGCGGCTCAGTCCCCACTTATATGTTTTACGAGATTGATATGACGTGGGCGGAGGAATTACGCCTGCAGCTGAAAGAAAAGGGCATAAAGGTCACTGCCACTGCGATTCTCTTGAAGGCCATTGGCATTGCGCAGCGTTTGCATCCTGCCAGCCGCACCGCTATTTTGCCGTGGGGCCGCACGGTCACATTCAATGATATTGTTGCCGGTTTTACCGTCGAGAGATACGTCGGACAGCAACCGGCAGTCTTCTTTGGTGCAATCGAGTCGCCTGACTCCAAACCACTGGTTCAGGTCGCAGAAGAATTGCGCGCTTATGGTGAGGACGAGATTTCGAGCGTTCCGCAGTTGGATATTGAAGACCGTTTCAACAACATGCCGTGGCTCTTTAGACGCTTCATCCTCTGGATGGGCATGCGTTTCCCCAAAGTTCGTTTGCGCTACATGGGCGCTACTTTCGGTCTCTCATCGCTCGGTAAGTTCGGCTGCCGTGGTTTGATTCCGCCTTGCGTAAGCACCTCCACTTTCGGTGTCGGAACTATTGAGCCGCGTGCCGTAGTGCGCGAAGGCGCCATCGTTGTCCGACCAATGATGACTTTGATTCTGAACTTCGATCACCGCTTGATCGATGGCGGTCCCGCCGCTCGCTTCATGCAAGATGTGCAGAAGCTCGTAGAAGGCGAACTGCAGTCATACATTGAAGAAGAATTGCGATTACTTGATGCGCCAGCCAAGTCGATGGCAACATCTCCAGCATAGATTCTACGTGCGCTGTCCTGTAGCTGGCGCATCGCATGCGCCCCTTTCTCTTCAGGCACCGGCACGCGCTGAAATCTAATTCTTAGTCGTGTCCGCTTCCGGTGCGGGCGACCCAATTACTTTGCCTTGCACCGTCAGATTTTCCGGTCCGACCAATTTGAGAATTTCGGGCAGGGCTTTTTCGGCCGCCGCAACACCAGCAGCGACCGCAGTCTTAGCGTCTTTGCGTTTTGTCGAAACCATTCGAATCCCGTTTACGTCCGGGTGGATTACAATGCTCGCCTGCCTGAGTGACTCTTGATCGACTTTGGCGAGGTGCAAACAAATGACGCGATGAGCAACGCTGCCTAGTTTTTCAAACTCAGACATCGGTAACTCGTCAATGCGTTCATCAATGTCTACGGCAATAACGATGTCGGCGCCCATGTCTCGCACCTGTTGCGTCGGCAAATTGACTAGCACTCCGCCATCGACGAAAAGTTTGTCTCCGATTCTTACCGGTCGGCGCAATAGAGGTAAGGCGCAACTTGCTTGCAGTGCTCTGCCGAAATTGCCAGTGGAAAGAGCGTATGGCTTGCCGTCAATTAGATTGAGTGCCACTGCGCAAAATGGAATTTTGAACGACTCGATGTTTTTGTCTTCGCGCGGAACTGACTTATCAAGAAACTTGCGGAAAATGTTTCCTCTGTACAGCCCATCATATTGATGCGCACCGACCGCCTTCAACGAAAGAAATGCTGGAGCAACAGCCAGTCTTACACCAATCGGTGCGGTCATGAAGTGTTTCATCAGCATGCCGCGAGTGAACTTTTCTTCCATCTCGCAAATCGGCACTCCGGCAGCATAGAGTCCACCAACTACGGAGCCCATGCTGGTGCCGGCAATATAGTCGACACGTATGCCTTCGCGTTCCAGAACTTCCAAAACACCAATGTGAGCCGCACCACGCATGCCACCACCGCCTAGTGCAAGACCGACTTTTGGACGGCGTTTTTTCACGACGGATTGTTCCAGTTTGGAAACTGGCTGGTCGGAAGGTTCAGAGGTTAAAGCCGATTGGTCCGTTTTTGAATTCAACAATTCTGCATTTGAATTCAATTGTTCGGTGGCTGAATTCAAATGCTCGGTCGTTGCATTTAACTGCTCCGCGGTTGAGTTAAGCTGCTCGGTGATTGAAGTCTCACTTCGACTCTGGGCTTTTGCCACAAAGTTGGCTGTTTGACCAAATGCTGGGAGTGAAATTGCAGCAAATCCAGAAATGATTACAACCAAAGATGCTGCAGCAAAGCAGACATTGGTTTTCTTGTCTCTGTTTCCTTTGCCTATGTCCAGCTCCATTGCATTCGAATCGGGATTGTCCAACCTAACTTGGCGATTGCCTCATCTACCGTCAGAGTCGTCTTGACGCACATTTTGAGCAATTCGATTGCTTGCTCTGAGGAAACCAACCCCTCTTTGTAGAGAGACTGGGTACGCAAGACGCTGTAGAGCATCTGATCATTGATTATATTGGCATCGAGCAGTTTTTTGCCCACTCTCACCGGCTTCTCACCTTCTGTTGCGATTTTTTCGATAATTGAGCGGTCTGCAACTTTCGCTGCTACCAGCAAATCCCCGAAGCGCATCAGCTCTCCCTGTACCTGCGGTGGCGGATTGAGTTCGGCCATCGCTTGATACACACCAATGTTCTTGATCTTGCAATTGCGCAGTGCCTCAGCCGCTTGATAGGGTTTGAGGTAACTTTGCACAAGATCAAGCATGGTCATTGCTGATTCGAGCAATGAGTGAGTTAGTAAACCGGTGTCCAAAAGAAGCTTGTGCAGAGGAACCTCGAGTAATACCTCGTGCTCCAGTAAGTCCATAAGGTCCGATTCCGAAACAACCATCGACATGGCGAGCAATTCTGGAAGGCGCAGGCTGGCGCCGGAGCAGTCTTTGTAGATGCCCTGTTCGAACATAATCTGCCAAACCGACTGGCGCTTGTCGCAAGCAATTCTCAAAGCGCGGACAGCGTCGTCGCGACCGACTTTCTCTTCTCTTACAAGTTTCAGAAGCGTGATCGATTCGAGTACGACTCGGCGGCTTTGATAGCGCATGAAGACGATTGAACGCGTGAGCGGCATTCCTGTTTCATTCGCCTTCTTGATTGCACTGGCTAGCTGGTCCATGG
>DTSE01000383.1 GCA_012965515.1 Candidatus Melainabacteria bacterium
GTTCAAGGTCTACTGGCATGACAGGAAGCTGGTTCTGTCTGCCCTTTTCTTGTCGGTGGTTCTACAACTGGTGATTGTGCTCTGCCATTTAACAATCGGACTGGCACTCGGACTTACTCAAATTCCAATTTGGTATTACTTCGTTTTCTATCCGTGCGTGGCCGTCTTGGGATTCGTAACTCCGAGCTTTAATGGCATCGGCATCCGAGAATGGGCCTATACCTACTTCCTGACATTCATTGGCGTCGACAACTCGCACGCTCTTACATATGCGATGATGTGGCTTGCTCTAACCACTCTCAGTAGCCTGGTAGGTGGAATCGTCTATTTCGCCGGACATCTGCAAATTTCTAAAGAAGAAAGGGAAGAGTTCGAGCATGTTCAGGAAGAGGACACCGAGACGGTGTAGCCTCAACTTTTCAGCCCCTAATCTGCGTACGAGCAAAAAATGAGAAGCAAGGTCGAGTTCGCTCGCGGCTGTCATCCATTGGAAAACCCGCTGGTAAAGCAGGTTCTCGTTCATGCAAAAGAATGTTCAGTGTCTACTTATATAGTGGGTGGCTATGTTCGAGACAGTATCGTTTCTCATGACAACCAGGGTGTTTCGACTGCACAGCAGTTTGAAACACCAAGAAAACGAGATCTTGATTTTGCGGTGGCGGGCGGCACAGCGTTTAACTTTGCGCATGTGATTTCAGTCGAGATGGATGGTCACTTCGTCCCGCTCGATGAGGCAAATGACACGGCCCGCGTGGTTTTTGATAATGGCAGCATCCTGGATTTTGCCGGTTGCGTAGGTGGAGATATCGAGACTGACCTGGCCAGACGGGACTTTACTGTCAATGCACTAGCCTGGGACAGCCAGTATCCCGACCAGGTTCTAGATCTGGCAGACGGACTGAAGGACTTAGCCAGCAAGACAATTCGAGCTGTGTCTCGACAGACTTTTGTAGATGACCCATTGAGGGTGCTCAGAACATTTCGATTTGCCCATCAACTGAAAGCAGAGATAGAGCCAATCACGCTTGCCTGGGTGACAGAGCTGGTCGAAGGACTTAAATCAGTAGCCCCCGAGCGCATCAACTTTGAACTTTTCGAGGCTTTGTCCGGTCCCACTGCCGGGCATTTGACCAATCAGTTGGCTGAGTGCGGTGTCCTTGAAATCATCTTTCCGGAACTGGTCGACTGCAGGCGCGTGACGCCCAATTCTTATCATCACCTTGGCCTTTTTGAACACAGTATTATCACCGTTTCTGAGCTGGACAAGCGCTTACCGGAGCTCCCGGAATGGATGCACAAAAGCTCCAGTCGAGAGCTCTCTTCCGGCGTCAGCCGGCTTTCCGCCACGCGTCTGGCTTGCATACTTCACGATATCGGCAAGCCCGGGACCTGGGAAGTGACGCCGGAAGGTAAACATACCTTTGTTGCTCATGACAAGCTTGGCGCCGAGATGACTGCCCTGGTTGCAGCCCGTATGCGTTGGTCCAGACCAGTAGAGAGGTTGATTACGCGCCTGGTGGAATTGCATTTGCGCCCTGGTCAGCTATATCACCAGGGCCCGCCCACAGCCAAGGCAATCAATCGATTCTACAGAAACGTAGGCGAGGACGTGCCAGAGCTGATGATGGTTGCCTTTGCTGACCTCGGCGCTACTCGTGGCGCTGGTCTGTGCGGTGACAATCGTGAAAACTTGGAGAAAGGGCTGGAATCACTAATGCACGGCTACCAGGTCTTCCTGGAAGAGGTTGTCTCTCTCAAGCCCTTACTTGGTGGTCATGACATCATGCGCCTTTTGAACCTTAGTTCAGGTCCAATTATCGGCGAACTTTTGAAGGCTCTAGAGGAAGCGCGCGATTTGAAAGAAGTCGTAGATCGCGCACAGGCTGAGGCTTTTGTGAAAGAACTCTACGCGCAAAAGTATTCCAAATAACCTTTTTAGGCTTGGCAACTATTAAGTGGTGTTAAACAAAAAATTTCCGGGCATAAGATTCTCGGTGAGACAGAACCGACTTTTGGTTCTTGAAGCCAGTAACTATAGCGGTTTCCAAGGGTTGGGCAGTAAAGAGCTTGACCAGCGAACAAACGCATACCGCGGGTCGGGATCACACATGCAGGTGACAGTATGAATACCAGGGCAGATAAACTCCGGAACTACACAATCATCGCCAGATTGGACGATGCCATTCCGCTGAACACCGAAGAGTGGGTTACTGTTGAGCGCTTGCTTAATCAAATCAGCGAATTCGTGCCGATTTCAATGCTTAATAACGTGACTGAAGCGATCATCTCCTATGCCGATGATCAAGCAAGAAGAGGCTATTTGCTGGGTCAAGAAGACCTCGTCAAAGAGCTCAAGAACAAGGCACAGCGCATAGCATAAGTGTAATGAGATGGGTGGATTCGGCTCTACGCCTTAGCGCAAGCCAGTCTAGCCCAATCGAAAATGCATCGGTAAACGCCACGAAGTCGAAAGATTCGTGGCGTTTTGCATTGCACTGCATACGGTGACTAGCCAAAGCAGAATGCTGTCCTGGAATCAGTCACCGAATTACGCTTGACAGATTGTCCAGATTTCAGCGTACGTAACTGAGTGGGTTATTCGGTTTGCCGTTCACACGCACTTCAAAGTGCAAGTGTGGACCGGTCGAAAAGCCAGTCGTACCTTCGTATCCAATCACATCGCCTTTAGAGACATTGTCGCCTACCGAAACTGCAGCACGCGACAAATGCGCATACAAAGTCGCCATGTCGTTTCCATGAGAATTGCCGTGACCAATGATCACAACTTTTCCATAGCCTCCGTACCAACCTGTGAAAAGCACGCTTCCGGTATCTGCGGCGCGAATTGCACAGCGATTGGGTCCAGCCAAATCAATGCCGGTGTGGAATTTGCGAACACGGAAAATCGGATGACTGCGCCATCCAAAAGGTGAGGTGATGTGCGCCTTGAGCGGCATCGCCATATTGCCTGAGCCTTGCTGGGCAGGTTTATTCGAACTTCTTGCCGCCCTCTGCATAGCTAAAATCTGCGATTCCAACCGATGAGATTCGTTGGAAAGTTGCTGTTCTGCTTTCTCGTAGAAGTCTCGTTGTTTTTTCAATTTGCTGGCCACTTGTTCTTGCTCAAATCTTGCCTTGGCTATTTCCAAGGCTTTTCTGGCAAACTCGCTGACCATGGTTCCGATCTTGTCTTTCTGATCTGCCAAAGCGCCCTTGCGGGAATTTAGCGCTGCTGACTTGGCGCGCAACTCGTTCAAGAGCTTTCTGTCTTCTTCGGCTATACGTTCTTGGAAATACATGTTGTCCAGGAATGCTTGCAGAGAATCTATTTGAAACAGCATTTCCAGGAAGCTCAGTCTTTGTCCTTCATAGATTTCGCGCAAACGCTTTGCGGCGCCGGCTGAAAGTTGTTCTTCTTTTGTCTGGGTGACATTGAGGACTTGAACGGTTTCATGGAGCTTGTTTTCAGTTCGCTTCAACTGGTGTTTCGAATCGACAAGCTGACCAGTGGCGGTATTGAGTTTTTTGGTGATGCTCGACAGTTTGATCATCGCCAATTGTTCTTTCTTGCGTGCTTGAGCGACTTGTTCGTGGAGTTCAGCACGCTTCTTTTCGATCTGAAGCAATCTTTCCTTTGTCTTGGCGGAAACATTCGGGTTTTCCAATAGCTGTTTATTGGCTGCTTGACTCGTTTGATGAGCGCAAAGGACAAGCGCTAGAGAAGCAGCTAAACCGGCAGCGCAAAAGCTGACTGTGCGCGATTTGTCTTTGCGAGCAGTTGTTGAAGTCGACTTTTCAAAGCCGTTAATTGATATCGGCATCCTAAAAGGGTCTTCCTTTCTATTACTGGACTTGCAGTATAGGGTCTGTCTTTTGCAGAGTCTAAGTAGTCAAGAGAATGACTGCTTGTCAGTAAGGGGTAGGCATGAGTTTACCATTGCCAAGCTGGATGTTCTCAACTCTTACAAGGGCTTAAGTCCAGTGCTTTCATTGGTTTCAACAAATTTGCCTTCATTTATTTCGGACACTCAGTCTAGCCTGCCGCTCGAACCCATGCCAGCATTGCTTCTAAGGCTGTGGAATCGAAATAAAGATGGCTATCTATGCGTATCTTAACGATAAGGGCAGGATATAATTCTTAGCTGTCTGAAGCCGGACAAGTGGGAAAAGAATTGCTTTTCAGGCAATCGATCGCTTGCTATTTGGATTTATAGTTTTTCATTTTTGAACGTAACTGGTTTCTCATCGGTTTCTCATCTCCCAGAACTACAGTCAAACAAGGTCAATCAAATGTTGAAAGAAGTAGTGAAATATCCGCTGGACATACGCGGCGTCGAGTCGACGGAATTCAATGAAGTGAAAAGCCCATTCAACGGTGAAGTCGTTGCCGCAATCGGACAGGCTGACGAAAAAGCAATTGATACCGCGCTCACCGTTGCTGAGGATGTTTTCAAAAACGTCATGCGCCAAATGCCGGCCCATCAACGCTCAGAAATCCTTCATAAAACATCGAAACTGCTTCTTGAAAAGAAAGAAGATATTGCTCGCACGATTGCACTGGAAGGCGGCAAGCCCATCAAGGATGCTCGCATCGAAGTTTCACGCGCCGCCAATACATTTCTTCTGGCCAGCCATGAAGCCATGCGCCTTGATGGTGAGCAGATTCCGATGGATGTCACCGCTGGAAATGAAAATCGCATCGGCATGGTTCTGCGTGAACCCCTCGGTATCATAGGTGGTATTACGCCTTTCAATTTCCCGTTGAATCTGGTTGCACACAAAGTTGCACCAGCCATTGCCGCAGGCAACTGTATAGTTCTCAAACCGTCGTCTCAAACTCCGATCGCGTCGATCAAATTGGGCGCGATCTTGAAAGAAGCAGGCTTGCCGGATGGCGTTTTGCAAATCATTCCTTGCCGCGGTTCCAAAGGAAACGCTCTGGTCAAGGATCCGCGCTTGGCCGTGCTTACCTTCACAGGCAGCCCGGAAATCGGCTGGCAAATGCGTCGTGACGCGCATGCCGGAACGAGATTGGTTTTGGAATTAGGTGGAAACGCCGGCGTTATCGTTCACGACGACGCCGATCTCGACCTTGCCGTAAGAGGCTCTGTACGTGGCGGCTATGCGCATGCAGGTCAAACTTGCATCTCCGTTCAGAGAGTTTATGTCCAAAAAAATGTATACAAAAAGTTCGTCGACAAATTTGTTGAAGTTGTGAAAACCCTCAAGGTCGGCGATCCTCTGGATGATTCCACTGATGTCGGTCCGCTCATTGATGATGGTGCTGTCGAGAAAACGCTCGATTGGGTGGAAAAGGCGACCAAGTCGGGTGCGAAGGTTCTTTCTGGTGGCAAGGTGATTAACAATCATTTGGTCGAACCAGTCGTGCTTTCTGACACCAAAGCGGACATGCTGGTGGTTTGCCAGGAAGTCTTTGGACCGGTTGTTTCCATCATGCAATATGAAACCATTGATGAAGCAATCGCCAAAATGAATGATGGACGTTTCGGTCTGCAAGCCGGAGTCTTCACTAGCAACCTGGATGTCGCATTCAAAGCTGCGCGCTCTATCGATGTAGGTGGTGTCATGGTCAATGATGCCCCAACTTTCCGCTCCGACCATATGCCTTACGGCGGCAGAAAAGAGTCGGGATTAGGGCTCGAAGGCGTTCGCTACGCCGTCCATGAGATGACGCAGCCGAAATTTATCTGCCTTAATCTCAACATCAAATAACTAAAGAGAAAGAGGAAAGAGAAATGGTCGAAGCCGCACCCGGCCGCCGCGAGTGGCAGGCTGTCAAACAAGTTGGCGGCGAACTGATTGTTTCCTGCCAGGCGAGTACGGGCGAACCGCTCTGCTCGCCTGAGCACATTCTTGCCCTGGCGCTATCTGCCATTAATGGTGGTGCCGGCGCTTTGAGACTCGAAGGCGTCGAGAATATAAAACTGGTTCGAGCTAACACCAAACTGCCCATAATCGGTCTGACAAAAGACGACTCGATTGCACCAAGCGATCGGCTGAAAAAGGTCTATATCACCGGCTCTTTCGCCGAGGCGGAATCACTGGCTCAAGCCGGTGCGGACATAATCGCGCTTGATGCTACCGGGCGTCCTCGCCCCGATGGACTGACATTGAAGGAGCAAATTGAGAAGATTCATAATCTACTTAACTTGCCGGTCTGGGCAGACGTGGCGACCTTTTCTGAAGGCGTTGCGGCGCGTGAAGCTGGTGCCGATGTGATTTCTTCTACAATGTACGGATATACTGAGGAAACAGTTTTGCCGCCCGAACACGGGCCAAGCTTTGAATTTTTGAAGGATTTGTGCCAACACATGGATTGCCCGGTCATCTTAGAAGGACGTGTGTGGCATCCGGAAGAAGTGACACGTGCATTTGAATTAGGTGTTCACGCGGTTGTTGTGGGTTCGGCAATCACGCGACCACAATTAATAACACAGCGATTCGTCAAAGCAATTCCGGCTCGCAAAACTGATCGGCATTAACAAATAGGTAGGTCCCTCATCTGATGCCGTCGCAGTTCAGCTTCTGGTTATATCCGCTGCTCATGTTTTCGGTGCTTGCCCTGTGTCTGCGCGCCAGGCTTGGCTTTGCGTGGGCCTGGGGTTTCATCCTGCAGGTGCTTGCGATTGGAGTTTGCGCAATCTTAGGTTTGACCCTGGGTCCAGACTGGTTTTATGCGATTCTCGGCTGGGCGCTCTTTGTCATATTCGCGATTATTCCGCGTGTATTGCTCTCGCGGCTAGATACATGTGTTTCGCTTTTGCGCGCCAAACAAGCAATCGAATGTGCGCACCAATTGAAATATTTCTATTGGGGACAACCTGGACAGTTCTGGATCGACATGACTACCGCAAATTCCTTGTTTCTGGAAAGGCGCGTAGACGAAGCTCTGGAAATTTTGCATTCGTGGGAGAAAAAGAAGCTTCCAAAAGCCGTCAGCGATGTGATCTATACATATCGTCTTTCAGGACGGGCGGTTCTTGGGCAGTGGCAATTGATCGTTGATGAGTATGAAGCCGCTGCTTCTGCTGCCACCAACGTTTCCAGTCGCCTGTCTCTGGCTGCATCGAGAGCTTACCTTGAAGTAGGAAATGCAGATCAGGCTGCCCTCACTCTTGAGCGCTCCCAGTTGAATGAGTCTAGAGCCAGTACAAAGAGTGTCGCTCTGACATTGCTTCCGTATTTCGCTTTGCTTGGTGCTATGCGTGAGACCGAAAAGATGTTTGAAATCGGCGAAGGCGGCAAGACCGAACTGCCTGAGTATGTGAAACTATATTGGTTGGCTCGTTGCCAGGTCGCGGCAGAAAAGATCGGTGAAGCGAAAGCGCTCTTTCAAAAATGCGCAGAACTAATCGCAGCGCAAAATGGACCGGCAAACTGGCAGGCTCGGGTTCAACATCAGCTGGAAAAGGCGAACTCGGGTGAAACCGTTCACCTGAGAGGCAATGTGTCGGGTGCTATTGCACGTGGCTGGCGCATCTTCGAGCAATGTGAATTTGTCGAGCGAATCATTTTTCCCAATAAAACCTCTTTTGTCGTTATTGGTCTGATCGCCCTGATTCTTTTTCTAATGATATTGTCGGTCGAAGTTATTCGCATTTTGCCGAACTATATTAGTGGCTGTGAACCTCTTTTGATTTTGCATTTGTCTGGCAGGCTCGAACCAAATGCGGTCCTGCATGGGCAGTGGTGGAGGCTCATAACGTATCTCTTTTTGCACGCTCACACTTCTCATGCATTGATAAACGTAATTGGATTGTTCTGGTTTGGGCGAATGGCGGTGAACATCTACGGTCCAGGCCGCTTTCTCTTTATTTTCATTGCCGCGGGAACATTGAGCGGTATTTGCCACGTTTTACTTGCTAAGCACATGCCTGCAATAGGAGCCTCCGGCGCGGTCATGGGAATTTTTGGTGCGGTAGCTGCAGGAATATGGCGCCTGAAAGACTCACTGCCTCGTGGTGTTCGCCGACAAGAACTCGCCTGGATGCTCGGACTTGCGCTCTCCCAAATCGTGCTCGATCAATATGTGCCGCACGTCGCATCTATGGCGCACCTTGGTGGACTGGTTTTTGGTTTCCTGCTCGGCCTTTTGCTGCAGCCAAGAAAGCAAGCAAAACTCAATCTTGCTACACAGGAAGCGTAGTCGATCACTTGGCGCTGGATCTGAAGAAGTCATCAATGTCTTTTGCTTGCAGACTGCCGTCCTTAGAGAAGAACAGCGCGGCTTTATCCTTTGCTTGTTTCCAGTCCGCCTTAACGGCAAAACTGTCTGCCTGCAAGGGCAAGTCTCTTGCTTTGGTAGTCGTGAGCACCCTGCACCAGACCGGCTGTCCCAGCTTAACTGTCTTGTCGTCATAGCCTACTACTCTGGCGCGCCTTTGCGTAAGTAGAACAGGAAGACCGAAATCGCCTCTGTTTAAACCCAGGAAGCGGCACCACATGCGGTGAGCACTCGGAGTGAGTACGAATCCATCGAGACAGGTAAAGTCAGCAACACATTGCTTGCCCATCTTGCCGAGTTTCGCATAGCCAAGGTATCTCCTTGCTGGTCTGCCGTCGAATTGCACCTTTGTCGGAGCATCCAAGTCTTCGATGGGAATTGGCAAAAAGTCTTGATTCAAGTCTGTTAAATATGCTTTGGCATCTTGCAGAAAATAGACTTTGTTTTCGTTGTTGTATACAAGGACTTTCTCGGGGGTCTTATCGTCCCAGATAGAACCTCCCATTTTGCTTTCAATATGAATTTTTGATCTGGAGGCTCTTGCTTTGAAATTCGCGAACAAGTCGCTTGCTCCTTCAATATAGAGAAGTTTTCCTTTGCCCCCACTGTCTTTTGGGCTTGGCTTTGACTCAGTGGGAGGCAGGCCAAAAGCTAAGAGGAGAAACGCAGAACAAAGCAATGAAGCACCTACCAAACGGCGCTTTCTCTGTGCTTGTTCGCTGTGGAACATCCTTTACCTGCTGCAGCCGGACACCATACTGCCAGCAATATTCCCAGGATCATAGCGGTCGTCGCTATTGCAAAATTAGGCAGCCCAAGTGCTTCTCTAACCTTCGAGAAACAATCGACTTGTTTGAGAATCAAGCATCAGACTTAGGAAGGCTAAATTTTATTGTCGAGCCGCTTCCTTTTTCTGATTCGAAATAGATTTGTCCTCTGTGGTGTTCGACGATCTTTCTGGCAATTGGCAGACCCATGCCCGTTCGCCCACCCTCTGGTTTCCCATGAATTCGATGGAATAGTTTGAATATTTCGCGGCACTCGTCTTGTTTGATCCCAATTCCGTTATCTTCGATGGAGAACCACCAAAACTCACCTTCTTCCTCAACTCTGACATCAATTCGCGGCAGGCAGTTGGGACTTTTGAAATCGATTGCATTGTCGAGTACTGCTTTGAACAAATAGTGTATTTGTGCTTTGTGACCACGCACAATCGGCAGTATCGCGCGTGTTACAGTGGCACCGTTACTTTCAATTTTCGAGCGCATTTCATTCAAAAGGTCATCCACTAGTCCGGTCAGACTGATCTCTCTTGCTTCGGTATCCTGTTTATTTATGCGCGCATAAATCCACAAATCATCAAGCATTCGCTCGATAATCTTGCTTGCGTTTACCACTTTGTCTATAAATTCATCCGCGTCTGCGCCCAAGCGATCTTTGTAGCGAATTGAAAGTAAGTTCAGATAACTCGTGACGATACTTATAGGGCCTTGTAATTCGTGCGACACGGCAAAAGCAAGATTTTGCAGCTCTTTGTGTGATTTAGCGAGGTCTTCGGCCGCTTGTTCGATCTTTTGTGCGGCTAGCTTTTGATTGGTGATATCGCGAAACACTCCAACACCGCCGACGATCGCACCCGACTCATTTCTTAGCGGAGTAGCGTTGATGCTTACCCAAACACCCTGGGGAATGTTCTCGTTTCGTATCCAGGCTTCCTCCTGGAATACCGGCTCTCCCCTTATCGCCCGTGTCATGGGTAACTCCTCAGGTGGACACAGTGTTTTTTGATCCGGTTTGAAAATGCCGAAATAACTTGGCCATACTTCATGCCTGCTGTCAGTAACGCTGCGACCGACAATTTCTTCCGCTTTGCTGTTGTAAACGATGAAATTGCATTTGTCATCCGCAACGATCACACCATCCACCATGTTGTCCAGGATAAGACGAAGGGTGTCGAAATTGACGAGCGGTTCTGTATCCATTCCGATTGCCATAAAGCCGTTCCCCGCCCAGTCGTGAAACATTGGGCAACAAGAAATTCAATCAACTGATTGAATCATACAGTTGACATGTATTCCCTGTCAAGTTAGTCTGAAACTGAACGGGAAAAATTGACGATGCCGACAAAATCAGATACTAAGAACCATATTCTGGATGTGGCGGAAAAACACTTTGCACGCGATGGCTTTGCAGGTACGTCCTTGCGAGCGATCATCAAAGATGCGAAAGTGAACGTCGCGGCTATTGCCTATCACTTCGGTACCAAGGAAGAGCTATACGAAGCCGTGACAGAACGTTTCGCTGCGCCTGTTGTAGTAGAGCAATTGAAGCGCCTGGAAAATTCGCTGTCTATGGACGATGCTTCAATCGAAGATGTTCTCTTTGCTTTCTACGAACCGCCGCTTAACTTGATTAAGAAGTTAGGCAAAAAGGGAGAAACGCTCTCCACATTTCTTGGTCGCGCGCAAACCGAGCCTGAACCTGTATACTCGCTTGTGGATAGGCATTATGCGGCTTGCCGAAACAAGTTTATCGAGGCGATCGAAAGATTTGTCCCTGGTCTGACCGAAGCAGATTACCAGTGGCGTTTTGAGTTCATGCTCAGCTTAATCGTTTGCTTTCTTACACGACACAAACCGGTCCGCGCACGCTATTCAAAAGATACGGATTGGAACCCGGCGGACGTTACGTCCACCCTGATTGGGTTCTGCTTGCCAGGCATAACTGGTTCGCCAAGCAAATCAGGCATAAACCCCTGATCGCTTTGAAAGTTCCAAGCAAGGAACATTCCTGACCTAATCCAGTCGGTAGATTTAGGTTTGGAGTCACGGTTACTATGAATTCGTCTGTCGCCTACAAGAAAGCCCCTCAGGATGCGCAGGGGAGAGGAAGTAGCGGGATTTTTTCCATTTTTAGAAACAAAAACTACGCTCTCTATTTCGGCGGGCAATTCGTTTCGCTCGTTGGCACCTGGATGCAGATGGTCGCACTTTCCTGGTTCACATACACGATTACCAATTCGCCGTTCATGCTCGCCGTTGTTGGAGCGTCCAGCCAGTTGCCCTCTCTTTTTGTGATGCCTTTTGCAGGTGTTTTTGCAGATCGGCTGGATCGCAAGAAGGTTATTGTTATCGTGCAGTTCTTGGCGATGATCGAAGCGTCGCTTCTGGCATTTCTTACCATTACCAATCAGGTTCAAGTCTGGCATCTGATTGCCCTGGGCGTTTTTGCAGGCGTCATAAGCGCATTTGACATGCCTACACGCTCTGCATTTGTCTTCGATCTTGTCGACAAAAAAGAAGACCTTCCTGCTGCCATTGCGATGAATTCCACCTTGATGAACGTTACTCGTCTGATTGGTCCGGCGCTGGCTGGTTTCATCGTGGCGTCAGTAGGAACGGGAATGTGTTTCCTGATAAATGCTTTCAGCTACATCCCTGTGATTGGCGCTCTTTTTCTCATTCATACGAAAAAGAAAGCAGGACTCAATGCAAACGAAAGTGAGCAAACGGTTAAGCAGAGATCCATACTGAGCGAATTGAAAGTTGGTCTCGACTATGTCGCAAAGACCCGCTCCGTGCGCCAACTTATCATTCATCTTGGAATTTTTGGTATTGGCGGAATGGCTTATGCAATGCTCCTGCCTGTTTTCGTGCATAAAATTCACGGCGATTCGAACACACTTGGTTATTTGATGTCCGGTTCGGCAATTGGCTCTCTAGGCGCCACTCTTGCCCTTGCTTCCAGGAAGTCTGTGGTTGGTTTGAGCAGATGGATCACCATAAGCTCCTTTGCCTTTTCGATCTTGTTGATCGTTTTTTCTTTCGTTAACGGCTTCTGGCCAGCGATGTTGGTTCTTGCTGCAATCGGTGCTTGCATGATGCTTCAAATGGCTTCGATAAACACCATTTTGCAAACGATTGTTGAAGAAGATAAACGTGGAAGAGTCATGAGCCTGTTTACCATGGCATTCATGGGAGCCGCACCAATAGGAAGTCTGGGCGCAGGCGCCCTGGCAAACAAAATTGGTTTGTCAAATACGCTCTTGATCTGCGGAGTCTATTGCTTGATAGTTTCCATCATTTTCTACCGCGCCTTGCCTCAGTGGCGAAAAGAAACCAGACCTATCTATATCGAAAAAGGTCTTCTAATTGCTGAGGAAGAAGCAGAAATTCTCGCGCATTAAGGCGCTTCGCCTGAGGTCCGTCCGGCAGTATTAGACTAAAACCTCTTCCAGGCGGGTGTTTTCACCACCATCTGCTACCAGCCCCACTCGTTCTTTGACAAGACGCTGATAGTGCTCAGTTTTTCCATGCGCATCGAGGTGTGCAGCCGTTTCCCACAGTTCATAGAAAAAGAATGTGTCGCTCTTTTCATTCGCGTAGAGCTGATATGCAATGCAGCCCGGCTCCTGTCGAGTCGGTTCGATCATTCTGGTGAGCACTTCTTTGAGTTCCAGCTCTTTGCCCGGAACTGCTTTGACTTTAACTATCAGGCACAAAGGCTTTCCATTGCTGGAACTCATACACTCCTCCGCAATTTCATCAATCAACTATCGGCAGAATTAAGAAATAGGACCGCTAGCGCAGCCTGGATGTCCGCATTGGCAAGGCGCATCCGGTAAAGCGCCTGCGATCTGACAATTCTCGCTGCAATAGTCCTCATTAGGTTGGCACGTGCAACCACAACTCGGATTGCCGCAATCTGCCAGGTCGTTCTCGTTCATATCGAATGGCTTCCTATAATTTCGGGGCGGCACAAACATTCGCCCGTTGAGACCATATTTTAAATGCTCGGTTCCCACCTCGGACAGTCGGTGTTGAATTTGATACGAGATATACCGATTCACACATATCAAATAGATAAAAATGACATCTAGTGGTGGTTGTCAGCAGTCAGCCAGGAATATAATTACAGGTTCGCCATACCGACAAACCCACTAGAGGGGAGTAAAGAGCCAGATGAAAGAACCGAAGAATGACGGCGGCACAGCCACAAAGGACCAACAGACAGAAAAACCGGCAGTAGAAAGACGTCGTGCCTCTTTACCCCAACCTGATTTCACCCACTACAAAAAAGCATCAGCTTATCCTGGTCCGAAATATCTCTTTGTTGGACATTCATACAATGTCGAACTCGACAATCAAGAAGGCGAAGGCGTAGAAAACCGCGCCGGCGCTATTAAGTCACTGTTCTCAAAGGACATCAAATGGATTCCGGTAAGCGAAGCTCTGGGTAATCAAAACTTTAGCGGCATTCTCAGCCGTTTTGAACACGACCTGCTCAGCAGGTTGCCGGAAAGCTCACTGGTTGGCGAAGCTATCAATACGACCGACGGCAAAGAAATCAAACACTCTTTCACTATCTGGCGTGAAGAGCGCCGGGGCAGACGCGAAGACAGAAAAGCTTAAGCGATTAAGTCTAAGTCTATTTCGACCTTTTCAAACTATGCGAGAACTTCCTCTAGGAAGTTCTCCATTGCTTTCCATGATCTCTTTGCTGCAGTTTCGTTGTACAGGATCCCCTTATCAGGTTGATTTGCTTGGGGCGCAGTAAATGCATGCATAGTGCCGCCGTAACCGTGAATTTGCCAGTCAGCTTTGGCCTCACTCAATTCTCTTGCGACTTCAACAACCTGGTCGGGTGTTGCCATTGGATCGTCCCATCCGTGCAGAATCAGTACTTTAGCCTTGATTTCCTTTTGCGGTCCCAAATTCGGCGGGAAAAACAAACCATGAAAACTGACCACACCTTTGACGTCCGCACCACAGCGAGCCAGATCGAGAACACACAAACCACCAAAGCAGTATCCAATTGCAGCTATTTTCGAAGGATCCACCATTGGATGTTTCTTTGCTGCTTCGACTGAGGCAAGCAAGCGCGACTTTAACTCCGCCCTATCATCGAGTAGGGGTTTCATCAAATGAGTGTTGTCTCCGGTCGGATCGCCACGCAGTCCCTTACCGTATACGTCTGCGCAGAATCCTACGTAACCCAATTTCGCCAGATTGCCCGCCACTTCCTGATCGGATTCTCCCTGTCCGGCCCAGGCATGGCAAATGATCACGCATGGGCGTTTGCCCGACTTTGCCTCGTCATACGCAACATACGACTCGAAAGTATTACTGCCTGCGGTGTAATCAAGGTTTTCCGTCTTCATGCTCATGCCTCAAAGCGATAAAGCGCTAAGTATAATCTCGACGCCTGTCTAAATTGGGCGACCCATCATTACATTGCAATCAATTTTTTTGACACTGCATTAGGTGCTTTATGCTGAAAACAAAATTGCCTGATTAGCACATAATGGAAATTAAGGATGCTATCGGATGCGAATTGAAAATGCCGGAATGGCTCAAAAGGGTGCTTGAAAAAGTCGATGACCCGCAAAGGTCGCTACAGCATGCCTACGACCGTTTGCGGTCGGAAATTATAAAAACTCGCCAGCAGCTTGCAGCCTCAATGGCTAAAGAGAAAAACCTGGAAAACAAACTAACTGACCGGAAATTATCGCCCGAGCAAACAGCACTTCTGGAAACTGAACTGATCACTCAGAAAGCTGAAACGGTGAAACTGAGACTTCGATTGGAAACAATCGAAAGTGAGATTCAGCAGACTTACACCAAGAAACAGCTCTGGCAGGCGAAGCGGAAATCTCAACAAGAATGTACATCGTCAGATCCCACGAGACCAATTATGGTAATTATCGCTGTAATGACCGTCTGGGCACTGATTGGCGTTTTATTAAACCTCAAGAACCATTATTGAGTTGGAAAAAAGACCGTTAACGGACTTTTTTCCAAGGACAAATTTGAGCTCAGAAAAAAGACCGTTAACGGTCTTTTTTCTACCAGCAGGGTCTAAGCATTCGTCTCTTGGCAGCGGTGGCGGTTGATCGGTGTCTCTGTATGGTATAGGTTCAGGTAGGTAATACTTCTTCGTCCGGTAAAGTAAATATGCATAAATGCCCGACTTGCAAAGTTCCGCTTCACGGCTGGGAGGAAAATTGTCCTTCTTGCGGTACCAAGCAGGTTGTGCGCGATTCAAAGCGGTCATACGGCGGTCCACAAACTCCTGGAGTCAATCCGCTTCCATTTGTGCTGGGAATTTTTGTTATTGGCATAGCGGCTGTAATTGCTATGAATGGCAGTTGGATAGGGCAGGTAATGCGTCGTGGTCCGGCGCCTGAAGATCCGCTGGGCGGAGTAAACCAGATGCAGGCACGCCAATTGATTGAACAGCGCATTACTGAAGGCCTGGCTTCTGTGGGAGCCAAGGGCAAATTTAGCTGGAATGTTGGTGGACAGCCAGGTGACATAAATTCGCCTGCGCCGATCGAATTGACGGTTGATACGTCGCTTGCCGATAAGAATGCACGGCATCAGATAATCAATCCAATCAAGGATTATATGGAGCGTGCCAAGATACCTACTTTGACAATGAATGATGCTAAATCGCATTCAACCTGGACTTACACATGCCAGCTGCGCGCACCATCGCCGGAAGACAATTCCGATGGACTTCCACCACAGCCTCAAGCTGAGGGAGAGGCTACTGCACCAGCGCAGTAGTTTCTAGGTTTTGTGTTTTGATTTACTCGATTTTTGTTTTTGCTGACCAGATTTCACAACTCGAAGGCAAGACTCAGTGATATGTGGTGCAGTGTCTTTTAAGTGAGTGATTTTTGAAAACGTGTTGCTAAGTTTGCTGCGCTGTCCAGACTCTTCTTGCACTAAATCCAGATTCGTTCCCGGTTTTTCATTGAAAGACATACTGCAGATCAATTTTGCCGGTACATTGTGACCAAGAAAGCCGCGATCAATTTCGGTGAAGTCAATCGTCTGGAGACGATGCTTCGCTAGTTTCAATGTTTCTTGAAAAGCCGCATCATCAGCGGCCGCTTCCTTCCTTTCTTCTGCGCTGTTTGCCGGACGGTTTCCCATTACCTGGCTGAGCATGCCGCTTAGAGAATCCGCACACTCACCTAATCTGGTGTAACCTCCATGCACGATTTGCGAAAACGCTAAAGCTTTGTCGCGACGGGACATGTATAGCCTAACTTTGGCAGTGCCCTTCGGATTGAAATAACGGCGAGCATAATGCTTTACCAATCCCGAATCGACGTCGGGGCAAATCATGGCAAATTCCGTGATGTACTGGCGATCGCGCAGAATCGGAATGGCACGAACCAGCAGCCTGCTTCCCATGCTGTGTGCCATCAGCCTGACTTTGATTGCGGAGTCCTCTTTGCACATTTCGTCAAGCGAACAGATCATGTCATTGAAGTGTTCTTGACTCCATTCAACGTTATTCTCATCGGATGAGTAAGCACGTAACTTTGCCGCCGATGGCCACGAATACAAGATGGTCGGACGTTCTGCATTATAGGCAAGCCATGCTGCAGTATGAGCGGCTGAACGGAATGAGTTCTTGTAGCCATGAACAAAAACAAAGACATTTTTGTCGGTTGTCAGCTCGCATTGCTCCTTCAATGAGCTGTAAAACTTATGGGCAATTTCTTCGTGTGTTTCACCTTCAATGAGTGAGTTTGAAATCAATCCTTCAGACTTGTCTGATCCAACAGCCTGCCAGCCGATTCTCTGCAGAGCTTCCGTGACCGGCTTGTGATCTACGTTTTCAATCACGACTGTTGCCGTGCCGAGAAATGGATCATGTAAGCAATCACCAAGATACTTGCGATGTGGACCGAAAACGAAATTTGTTTGTTTTGGATTACCTGACAAGTTTCTGTCTGTAAGAAAGAAAATCGGCACACGCACATACTTCGCAATGGACTCTTCTGCGCATGCAGGTAGGCAGTGGAAGAAACAGAGCGCGATAGCGAAAAGAATTGGTGTCGCTCGTGAAAGCAAACTTTTCATGAAAGACCCGGTCTAGTGGAGCGTCTACAGTTTATCTTTCATGATTACATTCGAAATTAAGCTATCATAATACGCCATGATGTTCAGAGAAACACTTTGGTATTCAGCCTTTGCGTACTTGTATGCAATTCTCTGGCTGTGCGTTTCGATTGGACCTTGCATCGCTGAGACAGCCTCAAAAGGCGAAACCGACTCAAGTTGTGAGATGGCGTTGATCCCTGGCGGCGAATTCGAAATGGGAGGAGTCGGCACGCTCTCCCGGCGTGATGAGTTTCCCGTTCACAAGGTCCGCGTAAAGTCATTTCTCATGGACCGAACTGAAGTCACAAATGGACAGTTCAAGGCGTTTGTTGACGCTACAGGCTATGTAACAACAGCAGAGCGTAAGCCTGATTGGCTCGAGTTGAAGAAACAGCTACCACCCAACTGGAAGCCGCCGCGAAAAGAACTTCGACCAGGTTCTCTTGTTTTCACGGCAACCAGAGGTCCGGTTTCACTGCGGGATTATTCTCAATGGTGGAAGTGGGTAGAGGGCGCTGACTGGCGACATCCCGAAGGTCCGTCCAGTTCGATAATCGGCAAAGAAGAACATCCTGTCGTTCAAGTTTCCTGGGATGATGCGGCGGCCTACTGCAAGTGGGCAGGAAAACGCCTGCCCACTGAAGCAGAATGGGAGTATGCGGCACGCGGTGGAATGAAGGGCAAAGAGTATTCCTGGGGAAATAAAGCGCCTGAAGATAAAAAACCGCGCGCCAACCTCTGGCAGGGTGGTTTTCCCTTCGACAATAAAGGAACAGATAAGTATTTCACAACCGCGCCGGTAAAATCATTTTCTCCAAATGGGTACGGGCTATTCGATATGATTGGCAACGTCTGGGAATGGTGCTCCGATTGGTACAGAAGCGATTATTATTCGAAACTTGTCGATCGAATTACTGAAAATCCGCAAGGACCATCAGACAGTTTTGATCCCGATGAGCCCGGCATTGACAAGCGCGTCAAACGTGGCGGTTCATTCCTTTGCTGCGAATCTTATTGCTCGAGCTATAGACCGTCTGCGCGCATGAAGAGCTCACCGGATTCAGCGCAGAATCATCTCGGCTTTCGGTGCGTAAAAGACATAGAAACCAAGTCGTCTGCAAAAAATTCCGCTAG
The DNA here is from genome assembly GCA_012965515.1 of Candidatus Melainabacteria bacterium. Taxonomy (GTDB): domain Bacteria; phylum Cyanobacteriota; class Vampirovibrionia; order Obscuribacterales; family Obscuribacteraceae; genus QKMZ01. The sequence continues at coordinate 18,280 of DTSE01000383.1, forward strand.
ACAAGCAAATTAGCTCATCAACCTTGAGCCGTTTTCACCTAAATGATAATCTTCTTGACCCACGTTGTTTTTCTGAGGTCAAGCCAATGCGCTCTTCCCTTACCATCGGTCTTTTGTGCACCGCCGTTTTCAGCTTGCCGCTCACCGCATTTGCTGCAGGCACCGTAGATCATGGCGAAGCAGCCACCGCTGCTGATGCACAGGTAAAAATTTGGCAAGCAGAGGAGTGGGCGAAGACTCGTAATTCGCCTTGGCTTTCGAAGGATGACGCTGAGACAGACAAGAAAAAGCATACCGGTCCCGTGCGGTCGTTGATTAAGAGTGTTGCAAAAGGCACAGCCAAAGAGCTTGGAACAAGTGCATCGGATTTTGCAAAGGACATGGTTCTAGTCTTTTCTGTACAAGATATAGATCCTTATGAGAAAAAGGGACCGCCGAAAAACCGCACAGCCATTGTTCTTAAATGTAATATGGTTGATGGCAGCAGCTGCTTTCTGCGCCGTTTTCCGGACGGCAGCTATGCGATTGAAGATGGTTTTGCTGACGGAACAGTCTTGATTCCACGTTTTGAAAGTAATGATTATCTTGTGAAATACCCCAATGGCACTCGCGGCCGAATGGTAAAGCATGGCGATGACGTCACAATCTTTCGCCCGGACAACACGACGACTACCGTAGAGAAAACAGCATCTGGCGGATTTACCGTGCGCAATACCAAGTTTGGCTATATGGGTGAAGCTCGACCGGATTCTACAGGTATCAATTACGAAACTGGTCAGTGGTAGGTTCACGTCAGGCAGAAACGATTTAACTGCGACCTTTCTGACTCACCTGAGCATTTATTGCCCGCCTTTGTCCAATTTTCAGGGACTACGTATATATCCCACTGGAACGGCCAGGCATAGTTAGAGAGGGATAGAGATGGCTCCGCAATTCGAGCTAGTAGATCCTCGTGGGCAAAATTATGACTTGCAGCCCAGTGCCTATAATAATGGACTGGTCGCGCAAGTCTTCGACGGCAGACAACCTCTTTGGGAACGAAACACACGTGCAGCCGGCTATGAAAATCAGCCGCAGTACTATCAATTTGATGGTTCATCGCGCGACGCACGTTTGGAAAGACCAAATGATTATCGCAATCCGCAGAGCTTCGATAATCCATTTAAGCACCTGCAGAATGCACATGAAAGGGCATCTTCATATGGTGCACAATCCGCATTTCACGATTACCAGTCGGCAATTGTCGCGGCCGATAGAATTGATCAACGTCAAGTTTCTCGCGATATGCAAAACAACGATCGCGCGATTGAAGACAACTCAGCGCGTTTGATGCGTGCAGGTCGTATGGGAGCGTCGCGAGAACAAATAAGAGCGATTCAAGATGAAAGAATCGAATTGGAAAGAGAAAAACAGTTTCTCGACAACCTGCGCATGGCGCCAGTTTACGCCCGTGCTAATGCTGCATTCTGCTTCATTGCCAAAGGAAACGATCAGCTCTTTGGCATGGGCCAACATCTGCTTAGACAAGCGCTTCAAATCAATCCGGAGATCGAATGGAATTACTATTTCAACGAACACCGCAATCGCGCATATACCGAACGCAATCGCCGCATGGCTGAAGCACAGCGCCGTCAGCCACCCGGCTATCAACCATTGCCACCGCTGCAATCGAACCCGTACGAAATGCAGGATGCCGGCGACCACCAGCCGCAGACAAGACAGTCAGTGAGTCCACAGAGACCTCCGGAAAGGCAAAATCGTTCGCTTCCCCAAAGACCTCCTGAAAGACAGAATCCGCCGAATTCGCAAAGACCGCCGGAAAGCCAAATTCCGCAGAATCCACAGAAACCGGCGGACCAGCAACCACAAAATCCGCAAAGACCACCTGAGCAAACTTCTTCAGCTCAAAGGCCTCCTGAAAAAACTCCCGCGAATAATCCAAGTGAAACGCAACAATCGGTCAAACCGTTTGATACCGCGTTGCTTGCACCTTCCAAAGACTTGTATAGCCCAGCTGGACCGCCCGGATTGGGCGAGTCGACGCCGGGAGAAACGTTCAGTTCCGAAAAGGACGGTAAAGGTGGCTGGGACATCGACTGGCGCGAACTTGTGAGCAAGAAGACCGATTCACAAGGAAATACGGTTTACAGTTACAAGGGAGAAATTGATGACAATACTGGCTGGTTGCTCGGTCTAGATGGTGACACCAATTTTAGTGCCGAGGAAACATTGAGTGCTGCCGGACAGCTGCTCAAGCGAGTGATGAAATACGACGGCAGCCTCACATACAAGGTGAAGACCGACAATGGTCCTAGAGAAATCAAAGACGTGCACAAGATTACGACAACCTTCAATGAGGCAACGAAGAAATTTGATACCGAAATCGAAAGCACTGATGGCGCTATTTATAAAGCAGAAACCGATCTCACCGGCAAAGTGACAAAATTCTCTGAAGTACAAACCAAAGTCAACGGCGAGGCCCCTGGTCTCATACAGGCCAATGTCAGTAATTTTTCCCATAGTGGAGATACCTTCCATGTGGCGCGACCGATTGGCATCGGAGGAGCTATTCCTGGGTGGGCAGGTGGTGACAATGACGTTCTCGATCATCGCACCGCACAAGTAACACGTGCTTCCAACGGCAATGTCACTTACAAGTATGAAGGGGAGATCGAAGACAGCTCCGGCTGGACGCTGGGCATGAACGGCGATACAAACTTCAGCGCGCAAGAGATACTCGATAGTAATAACAACTTGGTGAGCAGTTACATCGAATATGCCTCCAGTAAAGATATGAAATTCCTCGGAGTAGGCGGACAACCAGTCTCGATCTCAGATGTTGTTGAAGTACGAACCGGTCGTGAAGCCGATGGCAATTTCGCCAGCACAGTTAAGGACTCGAAAGGAACGGTGTGGACCATCAAGTTCAAGGCAGACGGTACGGTAACTGAAGTCAAGTAACAGTCCAAGAAGAGTACAAAGTACAAGGATCTCGATTATGATTAATCTCTGGATACCAAGCCTTTTGTTGTGTATTGCGTTTTACATCGTCTTGAAAGTGACAATGGATGTCTTGCTCAGCAAAGAAGCCAGTTGAGAAACATAGAGCAAGTCAGTGGCAACAAAAACTAAGTCCGGAGAGCTGAACGCGAGAGCTCTGGCTCGGCACAGAAAGAGATTTCTGCGCTTTTTCCCCAGGGCTTTCAAAGATCAGCGTTACATAGACTGGGAAGTTACATACAAAATGACCGCTCACAACTTGTGGGAGGAACTGCTTAGCCAAGACAAGTTCAAGGCGCTTCTTCGCAGCCGTGACTATGAAGAAATTGCCAGCCGTGCATTGAGAGTCGAGGCGAAAACGAATTTCTTGTTTTCGTTTGAAAAAATGGCATTGCGTGATGGCGTCAAAACGCGAGAAGGAGCGCGCTCTTTTTCTGAAGGGTTGTATCAGCTTTTGCATGAGCGAGATCCCCTAAAAGAGCGATTTGTTCAATGGATCGTCTCAGTTGCAGAACTGCCGCGCATAAAATCGCGCGTTCTTTCATGGCCCGTCGTTACTCTTTTTCCATTTATCGCTCAGCCATGGAATCACATAATTATGAAACCCACTGCTATGCGAAATGCGGCAGATGAACTGGGTTATGACCTTGACTATTCTTCCAAGCCAAACTTTGGTACGTATGAACGACTCCTGCATCTCTCGGATTTGATCAAGAAAGATATTGCTGATCTAAAGCCGAAAGATCACATGGATACCCAGGCTTTTCTCTGGGTGATTGGTTCTTCGGAGTACGAACATCTCAGTCCTGAAGACTAGAAAAAGTGTTCATGATTGCAGGGTCGACTGATGGCATCAACCTCTCCAATATGCGGTCGACGCATGGCGTCGAACCTACATCAGAGCCATCGCGCAATACAATAAAATCTCTAGAGTAAGCGCCATTTCTTGTCGTGCTCGAGCGTTTCATGCGCAGTGCTGGGCATGTCCTCAACGCCAAAGAGCCTGAAGCCACCTCGAAAAGCGGTTTGATTGTGACCGCGCCTGACACCGGGAGGCAGCGCTCCTAGAACCTTGGCATTACCTCCACCGACCACGATGTAGTCAGCGTTGAATGATTTGATGGCGCTGTTGATAAATGCCCAGGCAATCTTGCGCCACTTCTTGCGCCCAAGCTTTTTAAGTGCTCTTCTGCCCAGCATCTCGCCGGACGTGGCTTTGTCGTTCCAGCGAACATTGCCGAGTTCGAGAGATATGACCGTACTATGACAGATTAGAGTGGAACCCAGACCCGTGCCAAAACCGAGAAAGAGCATACGACCGCCTTCATAACTTCCGAGTGCTTGCATGGCGGCGTCATTCATGATTTTTACGGGCATGCCCAGCGCTGCTTGAAAATCGAAGGCAACCCAACCGGGTCCTAGGTTTCCAGGTTCAGAGAGCGGCCCGTTGGGACCTGTAAGACCTGGATACCCGATGGATACACAATTGTAATCCCAATCGGATGTGTGTTTTTGCACTTGCTCTATAAAATCGCTCGGCGTCATCTCCTTTGATGATGGAAACTTGCGAGTTTCGGTCTGTCCATTCAAAAGCATTTTCACGTTCGTGCCGCCAATATCAATTGCCAGGACGCGCCTTGCTTCCAAGTCATTAGCTGTCACGGACTTGGTCATGTGCAGCACGTTCTTTGACTCAGCTTTGTGCTTGACTCGCAAGGCTGCTGAGGGTTTTGTTTTGGACTTCCTGGTTGTTCTCTTGCCGGACGACGAATTATTATTTGTTCTTCCTGATGTCTTCGGTACAGACTTGGGATTTCTCTTGGGCATGTCAAAGTTTCCTTACCGAGTGATTTAACACTGGCAGGATGACTGCGCAAAACCGATCTAGTTCCCGCGTTAGATATTTGCTGTTCTCAGTGGTCGGTCGCTGAAAAAATCGCCCATGCACTCATTGTGTCCGCAGTCGCAAGCAAGCTCGAAAGCTCCTCTATTATCGGAGCCTTTACACTTTGGACAGCAAAAACCCTCAGAGGTCGCCTGGCAATGGCAGCCGACATGACCACAGTCGTTTGGTGATTTTGCTTCAAACGTTTCATCTTCATAAGGAGGATTGTTCATCTTTAGCGCCTCCGATTCTTATGCTCTTTGTACTTCTCCTTGGCCGCATGCATACCCAATCTAGTACCCGCGCCTGTCGCTGCACCGCCTGCCACACTGTTTCCCATAATGACAGCGCCAGCGCCGCCTGTCACAGCTCCAACCCCGCCAATGAGAAGGATCTTCTTCAGTTTCTTATGCCGCTGAAAGAAGCCTGGGCGATCATCATTTGAGTCTCTGCCAAAGGCTCCTGGAGCGCTGTAGCCGACAAGCATTATCATGCAGCATGCCAATGTCATTGATTTGCGCAACATAGTCGATTCCTCTCAAACCCACGCTGTTGCCACGCATTTACGACCAGTGAAAACTTTATCGGTTCCCAAATGTGCAGGTTTGATAAGCGTTTTACTCAGGTAAAGTCTCGAAGCCCATGTCGTAAATCTCGCCATCCGTAGGGTATTCGGTCACTTCGTACCGCTTTGGGTAGCAGTTGATCTCTTTCAACTTGTCTTTCAAGATTGCCACCGCTGTTGCCCATGAGCAAATAGCTTCCGGCTCCTCACCTTCACCGAAAAATATGTAGTCTGCTTTGGGAAGTAGACATGGCAATAAGTCTTTGCTGATAAAACTTGTCGAAAATGGATTGATACGGTCATCGCAATACTTGTATTTCGAAACGAATCTCTTGCCTGTGATGTGCTCGAACCGGGCGTCCAGATCCGCTTTCTGCGCGCCATACAAGCGGTTGAGATACTCTAATTCCAAACTTCTGAACTGATTGCGCAAAGGATGTTCCTCTGGCAAGGTATATGGAAAATAGTATTCGTCTACCAATTTCAGCAAGATTGGCGGCAACGAACCGGGTTGCCCCTGGAGTTCTTTAATTGCCGATAAGCAGTGCCTGAGCCCGAAATTACACTCGCTGCCGGTTATGAACAGATGATCGCGGTGCGGCACCATAACCAGTGTGTCACCTATCACTGGCAAATCGGCCATTATGTTTGTGAAAACAGCTCGCGCAGAACTGTATGAATCACTGGACGAAAAGAAGTGACAACAATCACTTTTGTTTACGTCGCTTCTATAAGTGTCGAAGGCAAACTCGGTTAGCTGAGCCAGCTGCCTGTGGGCGATTGAGAACGCGTCGTCAAAGGAAACATTCCAGCACTCGAGAATATCGTTATCGACATAAAGAATATTGTCAGGCATGTCGTAGGCAAGAGTAGCCGAAAAATGTTCTCCGAAGTCTATTCTCGTATATTTGTCATCTTCGAAGAACCATCTCTCCTTGACCTGGATTCGCAAGTGAGGACGGGCTTCTTCAAAGTCCCTGGGGAAATCTAACTGCGCTGTCAACCCGACAATCTGACTGAGAATTTTTGCCTGTGCACTTTCATCACCGGACGCCGAAGTGTAGCGATCGAAAAAGTTTGCCAGGTAAATGGTTTTGAGCGGGCGCCCAAGACCATCTTTGACTACCAACGAATAGCGAGCCTGATCGAGCGACAAAGAGCCTTCATCCACACCGCTTTTCACCAATGCATCAGTCGCAAGGACCGCAAAATCTTCTTGCGAAATATCGTTAGCCATTGCAGTTGTTTTGATACCTGTTAATTTCTATTCTTGCTTCAACGTTTTCGTTTTCAGATTTCGCTCTTTATTGCGTTTGCTTTGTTTGCACTTTTGCAGGTTTGAGAATCTTGCTTAGATAGTCCTCGATTGGAACAAGCTTCGCCGGCTGCCCACGAAATCCGATGTAACCGTCTGGTCTTATAAGATAGAGGCACTCCGAATCAGCAAAATAAGTCTGGTGAACAGCTAAATCAGGGTCTAAGAATACTTTTCCTGGAAAACGCAACGAGGGAGCTTTATCACTGGCAACAATCAGATGACAGGTGACAAGCCCTCCGAATTGTTCGCCGATCGACCAGGCGATCTTTTCTAGTTTACGGTAACCGGCGTCCGTAGGCTTTCCGTCAAGCAGGAGCAGATTGTGCGAAATGCCGTGCATAGCTTCATAGATACGAATAGGGTTCATATCTTGATCGACCATCACCGCATCTGGTGCACGGTCGCCTGGAAGCGGACCGCGCGCAAATTCGAAATAGCCCGGAATGCTTGGCTTTTCTGAATCGTCAGATGGTTTGATTTGAATCTCGCCCAAGCCGCGTTTTTCGCCAACGATAGAACTGTTTCTATAGTTTACCGCCAGCATCGATCCGACTTTACGCATCCGATGCTGAATCACTTCTTGCTGGCTGAGAAATGACATCACATGATTGCGAATCTGCTGTGCAAGGGGATTTTTCAGCGTGGCGACAGATGTAGCCATATCCGTGCCTTTTAACAGTTCTTGTCCGACTGGATGGCGTTCTTCGTTATAGCTGTCCAGGAGTCTATCATCACCGTTTCCGCGAATTGCCAGAGCCAGCTTCCAGGCCAAATTGAAAGCATCTTGCATACCAGTATTCATGCCTTGACCGCCGATTGGACTGTGTATGTGCGCCGAATCGCCGGCGAGAAAGACACGTCCGACCCGGTATTTGGAAACACTTCTTTGATGAATGGTAAACCAGGCGAGCCAAACCGGATCGTGCAATTTGATGTTTCCTGGTCCTCGTCTGTCAGCAAAAACCTGCATATCAGCTAAGCTTGGCGCATCGCCAATCACTTGTGAGGGTGGTACGTTCACAACAATGCGAAAGCGTTTGTTACCCAGTGGAAAGAAAACAAAAGCACCATCTTCATGGAAGAAGGTTGAAATCTCGTCGTCCGGAAGATCGGAGCTCACCAGGCAGTCGACCAGACCGAATCGTTCTTCGTAAGCGCTTCCTTCAAAAGGAAGTTCAAGCACTTTTCTGACAGTGCTGTGAGAGCCGTCAGCTCCGATCATCCATTCTGCGACGATTACATCTTCCTTTCCTTTGGAGTTTTTCACAGTAACTGTGATTCCGTTTTTCCCCTGGCTGAATTTGGTCAGCTCCACGCCGCGTTCTATGGCTCCGCCTTTGCTGACAAAATGCTCTGTTAGCAATCGCTCCGTTTCGGTTTGCGGAATCATCAAAGAGAAAGGAAACGGCGATTCGAGTTCCGACATGTCTAGATGAACAATTCGCTCGCCCTGGTGATAAAGACTGGCTCCATATGCCGGACAACCACGCTCGATAAATCGCTCGACGATGCCCATGCTTTCCAGAATTTCCAGCGTTCTTGCGTGCAAAACCAGAGCCCGTGATTTGTCGCCTGGCACTGGCGCTTTGTCAATTACGCGGCAGGCAACTCCATGCCTTTGTAATTCACAAGCAAGCATCAAACCTGTAGGACCGGCTCCAACGATGAGGACCGGCTTCTCTTGACTTTCGGGCGACATCATCTATCCTCCGAGCGACTCCGCCAATTCTAGACCAGTTCCGATTCTTCGACCGCAATTTTCTTAAGAAGTTCGGCAGGCAGGTAAGAATTTATGAAATGCCTGACTATTATTGGATTCGCGCCAACATGAAAAGAGTTCACTTTGTCCTCGACCAGGCGATCGGAAACCGTGACTCTCTCGTGCTGCCTCATGTGCTCCGCCCACGATTCTACGAGAAACAACTCAAGCTGTTTCTGAGGATTGGCTACATCGCAGACAAGATGCCACTGAAATGCGCCATCTCGTCTTCTTTGTGTACTGAGAGCGGACATTGCTTCGGTGAACTCGCTCAACTTGCTTGGATCGATTATGTATTCGACAGTGATCAAAACTGGACCATGGTTTGGATGTGGTTCATGAACGAGTTTCGGATCGCTCCAATGATCTGACATTGTTGTATCTATCATTTCGGCAATGCCTAGAGGAAAAGGGCGGCACAAGAATATACTCACGACCAGTAATGCAGCGGCGGCAAGCAGCGGAATGTCGAGCCCTGTGTATTGTGCGATTTGTCCCCAGATTGCACTTGTGATTGCAAAAGTGCCAAGAAACACAAGAATATGGAAAGCGAGAGCACGTGCTCGCACCCAGGCAGGCGATGCTTTCTGCGCACCCATGCTGAACATCGAATTGACGATTATCCAGGAAACCCCTGCTCCGACCATGAAAAGCGAGGCCGTTACTAGGTTCTGTGCATAGGCAAGTCCGAGCAAGGCTCCGGCAAACAGAATTTTTCCAAACCCGGTTACTTGATCAAGTGAGATTACGCTGCGAAGCCGGGGCAGAATCGCTGCACCAATCAAAGTTCCAACTCCAAAAATCGCCAGAAGCGTTCCATAACCGAGTGAATCCAGATGTAATTCCTGTCTGGCAATGAGGGGCAATAACGCCCACATTGCACTGGTGCAAGCACCGTATGAGCCAGAGCGAACAAGAACCGACTTGAGTGCGGGTGAATGCCTGACGAAGCGAAAGCCGGCGCGAACAGCACCAACCATACGCTCTTTGTGTCGGCTCGGTGGTTTTACAGCCGGTTTCCAATTAAAGAAAACTATCAACACTCCGACAAAAGACACGGCGTTCAAAATGAAAACAGGTCCTGGACCTAAGGCGGCGACGGCAAGACCGCCTAATGCAGAGCCCACACCTCTTGCTGCGTTGTATCCAACTCCTCCGAGCGCAATTGCCGGCTCGAGTTTTTCCTTCGGCACAAGTTCAGGTATAGCGGCATTCCATGCTGGTCCGGTAATTGCGCCGCCGACGGCAAGCATGAAAGTAAGCGCTAGAAGTACCCAGGCATTCACGAGTCCATAGATTGAAAGCACTCCGAGCGTTAGTGACGAGCCGAGCATCCATAACTGCCCGATGATCAATAGTTTGCGTTTGTCTACGACATCTGCAAAAGCGCCTGACGGAATGGCAAGGATGAAAAACGGTAGATAGGCGGCTGTTTGTAAAAGCGCAACTTTGAGAGGATCGGGCGCAATTGAAGTCATCAGCCATGCCGAGCCGACTTCTTGCATGAAACTACCGACGTTGGAAAGCACGGCAGCAATCCATAGTGCCCTGTAAATCGGCTCGCTGAGCGGCGACCACATAGAACGAGCAGCAATCATTCTCTTACCGCCCGGTTGCCTAAACAAACCGTCACAGCTGCCAGTATTGATGTTCTCAATCTCATGGACACCTGTGTCATAGTCAAAGGGACTAACGTGATTTACTTAGCCTTGAAGACCGTCTTGAAGAATTTCGCGATCGGATCGTAGAACTCGTCGACCACGCGCTCCTTAAGAGGAATGATGGCATTGTCTGTGATGTGAATATCTTCCGGGCAAACTTCCGTGCAGCATTTTGTAATGTTGCAGAAACCGACTCCGGCATCTTCTTTCACCATCTTCAGGCGATTAGCATCATCGACCGGGTGCATTTCCAAGCCCGCCAATCTGACCATGAAACGCGGCCCGTAAAAACCATCTTTGCGGTTGTGATCGCGCAATACGTGACAGACGTTTTGGCAGAGAAAACATTCGATGCACTTGCGAAACTCTTGCACGCGTTCGATGTCTTCTTGGTAGACAACCCAGTTGTGACCTGGCTTTGGCGTAAACGGAACGATTTTTTTGTTTACTTCATAGTTCCAAGAAACATCAGCAACCAGATCTTTCACATGCGGGAATGTTTTGATTGGTTGAACAGTGATCTCTTCGCCTGGTTCGAACTTGTCCATGCGCGATTTGCACAGGAGTTGTGGTCTTCCGTTCACTTCAGCAGAACAAGATCCGCACTTCGCCGCCTTGCAATTCCAGCGCACGGCGATTGAAGGATCGATGTTTTGCTGAATCCAGTGAATGGCATCGAGAACAACCATTCCTTCTTCAATCGGCACTTTGTAATTTTCGAAAGTACCGCTGTCCTTTTCACCTCGGAACACTTTCAAATTAGCTTCAGCCATTGTGGGTTGTCTCCTTCTTCACGAAAAATTTCTTCAATTCTTCAGGCATCTCTGGGCATGGAGTTTTCTCCAGTTTCATCGAATCGCCATCTTTTGAAATTGCCGTATTGAACTTGCCGAGTTCCGGACTGAGTTGCTCGAAGTCTGTTCGACTGTGAGCACCGCGGCTTTCTTCTCTGGACAATGCACTGCGGGCAATCGCTTCTGAAGCAATCAACATGTTCTTCAAATCGCGGCACATGTGCCAGCCTGGGTTGTATACCTTAGAACCTTTGGTGCAGACCTTTTTCACGTCTTCTTTCAGTTCTTGAAGCTTAGCGATGCCAGTCTCCAGATCTTCTTTGTTGCGGAAGATCCCGACATAAGTGCTCATTACCTGATTGAGAGTCTTTTGCACATCGTAGGGATTTTTCGCGTCTGCATTGGCGGCACGTTTGAATGGCTCTTCCATCTCTTCGATGGCACTGTCGACGTCTTTGTTGTCGATTGCAGGCGCCGAGCCGAGTTTTTTCACATACTCGGCTGCTCCCAAGCCGGCCAATCTGCCGAAAACAATTAGGTCGGAAAGCGAGTTTCCACCCAACCTGTTGGCTCCGTGCATACCTCCTGAGCACTCGCCGGCGGCGAATAATCCAGGCACTCTGCTCATCTGGGTGTCAGCATCGACGCGGATGCCGCCCATGATGTAGTGCATAGTCGGTCCGACTTCCATCGGTCCTGCAGTAATATCCACGTCCGCCAGGTCTTTGAACTGGTGATACATGGACGGAAGTTTTTTGCGCACACGAGCAGCGTCTTGATAGGAGATGTCCAGAAAGACACCGCCGTGCGGCGAGCCGCGACCGGCCTTCACTTCTTGATAAATAGCTCTGGCAACGTTGTCGCGTGTAGACAATTCAGGCGGACGCCTGTCGTTTGTCTTCACACCGGCGATTGCCGCATCAACCCAGCGCTTCGATTCCTCATCGTCTGCTGAGAACTGGTCCTTTGTGCTTTCCGGCAAATAATCACGCATGAAGCGCTTGCCTTCTTTGTTGGTGAGGATACCGCCTTCACCACGCACACCCTCGGTGACCAGAATACCTCTTACGCCCGGCGGCCAAACCATGCCGGTTGGGTGGAATTGCACAAATTCCATGTCGATCAAGTCAGCTCCCGCATCGTATGCAAGACCTTGACCATCGGCAGTGTATTCCCATGAATTCGAAGTAACGGTGAAGGCCTTTCCGACGCCGCCGGTTGCAAGCACAATCGCTTTGGCTTTGAAGAGAACATAGCGTCCATCTTCCCTGTAATATCCAAACGCTCCGGAGACTTTGTCGCCGTCTTTGAACAGTTTGGTGATCGAGCATTCCATATAAACAGCAAAACCGCGGTGCACACCTTGGTCTTGAAGTGTTCTGATCATTTCCAAGCCAGTTCTGTCACCGACGTGGCAGAGGCGCTTGTATTTGTGTCCGCCGAAGGCGCGCTGAAGAATCTCGCCCTTTTTCGTTCTATCAAAAACCGCGCCCCATTCCTGCAATTCACGCACTCTGTCCGGCGCTTCCTGGGCATGCAACTGAGCCATGCGCCAGTTGTTCATCATCTTGCCACCATTCATGGTGTCTTGAAAATGAACTTCCCAGTTATCTTCCGGATCAACGTTGCCGAGTGCTGCCGCAACTCCGCCTTCCGCCATTACCGTGTGCGCCTTGCCGAGCAATGATTTGCAGACAAGTCCGACATTCATCCCTTGTGCAGATGCTTCGATGGCGGCTCTCAGCCCTGCTCCACCGGCGCCTACAACAAGGACGTCATGTTCGTGTGTTTCGTAATTTGTCATTATCTTGGACCTTCAACTATTAAAAGAAAACCGGGTTTGGGAAAACACCCGCGCATACCTGACGGATATAGAAGTCGGTGAAACCGACTGAAAAGAGCGAGAACCATGCCCATGCCATGTGATGTTCATTGAGCTTGGTGACGAATTCCCAAACTTTGAATCTTTGCTTGGTGCTTTCGTTCGTGCTGAAGCAGTTCAAGCCACCGCCTGCCAGATGTCTGTAAGCGTGGCATCCGAATGTGTATCCGGAAAGCAGCACGCAATTGACAGTCATGATCAAGGTAACGAGATCGAAGTGAAAAGACGGCTCCAGCATTGACTTGAATACGTCGTACCAGAGAATCGTCAGCACGAGAACCGCTAAATAGAAGAAGTAGCGGTGCAGGTTTTGAAGTACGAAAGGAAATGCTCTTTCGCCGGTGTAACTCTTACTGCCCCAGACGCTGACACCGCATGCCGGTGGAGTCAGGAAGTACGCGCGGTAATAAGCTTTTCGGTAGTAGTAGCAGGTGGCGCGAAAGCCCGCCGGCATCCACAAAATCAAAATCGCCGGAGAGAATGGCCAGCCCGGCAAATCAATCTTCGGCGAATAGAATGGGGAAATGATCGACCCTATCTCATAGTAGTTGTTCTCGAATGCGCGGAATGTCGCGTAGACGATAAATAGTGTGAACCCGGTCGCAACCAGAAGAGGCGCCAACCACCAAGTGTCGTGGCGAGTGGTCATCCCCGTGTGAGCGTGCGTACCTGGTGTACTCGCTGTCGCTGCCTTTGTCTCGTTCATTGCTGTCGTCCTGTTTTAGTCGTCCTGCGTGGACTAACTTCATACTCTGCGTCGCATTAGGCGATCCGGAGAGCATCAGAACTAGCAGCATCCCGACGAAAACCGCGCCTCTCAAGAACTGTAGAGGCGGCTGGGTTCCCCGAATCGAACTTCTTTAATTATATCAACTGAGCGTTCTCAAACCCGACCGATGTGAACCTTTCCCGACCATAACTAGAAAAAATTGCGCTCATTTTTGTAGATGTCATCAGGCTTTCGACAAGCCCTATTTTCTCGCTGCCGGTGACGGAAAGTGCCTATGTATATGCGTTTGCTAGATAAGGCATGAAAGCGAGATATTTTTTACGGCAGTCCTGGATTCACGATCCTGAAGATTTTCGGTGAGCCGGAACTAATGGTGGAAGAGGTCGTCACCGGATCCGTGTAGACCCGAAAGTAGTCCTAGCGGACAAAAGAGAAGTGATTCATCTCATGACAGCTTCTGGAAAGACCAGCCTTGGCCAGAACATGCTTTCAAAGCCGGTTTCCAAGCAGTGTGCGGGCATGAGAATCGATGAAACTCCTACTAATTTCTTTCCGGTCACCGTTATGCCTTAGGCGACGTTCGAATAGGTTCAACAATGCCTGTTAGAGATGGCGAACTAAGCAAGTCTGGGAGTTATTGAAATGAAACGAGTCAAATTGAGTCAGAAGACACAAGCCAAAAAAGCTGAAGATCATCGTCATATGGTCACCCAGCGGCTCGACGAATCTATCCCTCTGGACTCAAAAGAATGGCAGGCCGTCGAGCAAATCTTGATGCGCATGACTGAATTTGCACCGTCCAGCTTGATCACGGAATGTGTCAATGCAATTGCAGTCTACGCTGACGAACAAGCTCAGCAAGGATACATGCTCGGACAGGACGACTTGATCAAACAGTTGAAGTCGCGCGCCGCTTAAGTCTCTCAACCGTACTTACTGAAGCTTGCCGTCTATAAATTGAGCGTTTGTGTTCAATTCCTGTTTCATCGGCCAATCATGCGCATCGGTTCCTCTGTTCAACCAATCTATGTCCGTTGCTGCAACAGTGAATTCCGCGAAGTTCGTACTGTCTGTGTCGATACGTACATTCGGCGCGTGAATGCGCATTTGTCTAGCAAACGTCAGTTTTTGGCGCTCACTCCATCGCATGCTCGCGGCTTTGACTGTCTGTAAGCGTGGAAACTTGATCAGCTCTTTCCATACTTCAGGCGTTACATCAGTGAAACTCAAGTCTATTCGAACCAGCGTTTTCAGTTCTGTCAGGTTCGCAATTCCTTTATTAGTGAGGTCTTTATTCCATCCAACACATAAGGTCGTTATCTTAGAGCGACAGAGGTCTTTCAAATCGCTGTCTTTCAGATCGTTTTTGGGGGCAATTAATTGACGCAGATTGGGAAACCTTCCAATGTTTTGAAAAATCGCCGTGGGATTTTCGTTGCTCGTTATGTTCAGATAATTGAGCCTTTCGGGGTGAATGTACTTAAGCAATTGTTTGCAGTCAATGTCATTCCATGCAATATCCAAATAATGCAGTTCCGAAAGCTTGCTTAGTACCGGCAAATACGATTTGATGTGGCTGTAAAAGGCGTTAAAGAATTTCAGTTTCGGAAAATTGCCCAATCTTTTGTAAAACCCTTCCGACTTCACTCGACTCGATTTTAGATCTATCAAGGTCAATTCATCGGGGGCGAATTTGTCCATCAACTGAGGATGTGTCATCAAATATTCGTTGGGCACAAGTCCGATCAGATCGTCGCTGTGGACGGAAAATTCTCCTACAGCCGGGTGAATGCCGCCTCCTGCAGTTAGAATGATTCCGAGTGACTGTTTCTGTGGAAATCTATAAGTACGCGTCATCCCGATGACTGATGACCAGCGTGTTGACTGTTTAACTCTCGCTTCATACTCAGGATCTTCTTTCTTTAATTGCGCTGCCACTTCCGAAGCCGCATCACCTGTGGTGTCAGTTTCGGACGCAGTTTTTGCAGAGTCTCTTGACGGTTGCTTTTCAAATAGAAACCCAGCAGGTTCGAATCTGCGGTGCTGTTGCGGATACAAGCATACATAACTCGTCAATGCCCCAAGGGCAAAAACAACACCTGCTGCCAGTAACATGCCCGAAAGGTTGGACGGTGTTAAGACCTGGACATTGTCCTTTTTATCAAATTCCGGGCGCTTCAATACTTGAGTGGTACCGACCGGTTCAAGTGTGCTTTTTGACTCTTCTGTAAGTCTGCGCTCCAGTTTGATCAGATCTTTTGCTAAGGCATTTGCTGTTTGATAACGATCTGCTGGGTCTTTCTCCAAAAGCTTGGAAACAATCTCTTCGAGCATTTGCGGATACTGAGTACCAAGCGAAGCCTCCTTCAACGAAAGCAGTTTTTCGCCCTGGTGCTTCATCATGGTAGATAGGGCAGATTCGCCGATGAATGGCGGCGCACCGGTCAAACACTCGTAGAAAACACAACCTAGGGAATAAAGATCGCTTCTGTGGTCGACCGATGTACCCGTACACTGCTCAGGGCTCATGTACAACGGGCTGCCAAAAATTTCACCAGTCTTGGTCAATGTCTGTTGATTGAACTCGTCGACTCCGGTCAACTTTGCGATGCCAAAGTCGAGGATTTTGACATGCTCGGTCTCGTCGCCTGCTTTCTTCGAAACCATGATATTGCTTGGCTTGATGTCTCTGTGGATTACTCGGCTTTCGTGCGCATAACTGATCGCGAAAGCGACTTGAATGAATATTCTTACAGCCCTGTCCACTGGTAATTGACCCAGCTTCTTAATTTCATCAGCCAGTGTTTCACCCTCGACCAATTCCATAAGAAAAAATGGTTGACCGCCGGGCAGCAAGCCAAACTCGTAAACTTTGAGCAAATTTGTATGATCAAGTAAGTGAGCGGCTTTAGCTTCATTTTGAAAACGCCGCCACGAGGCATCGGCTTCGTGAAACTTGTTCAAACACTTGAGCGCAAACTGTCGTCCCATGAGCAAGTGTTCGACGCGATAAACGCTGCCCATACCACCTTGACCGAGCAGATTGATGATTTTGAACTTCTCGAGGACAATTAACCCGGGCTCCAAAACCGCCGGTGTCTGCGCGAAAAGAGACATGGTTCGCTCGCCGATGCTGTATGCACCGTCGGTGCCTTCTCGAGGCGCGAGGATGTTCTTTTCAATTTCTATCGACTCTTCTGTCAAAAGAATCCTGCCTGTTTAAAAGATCAGGTCCAGATTTTGGAGGCTCCGTTCACTCCAAGTATAAGTGCTTGATGTACTACTACGGTGACGTATTTGATGGGGCGCCACGCAATTCGGTAACTGACCCCGTGGGAGGAGGAGGAATCAAGCGCTTCGTGTTTGCGTGTCCGTGAAATCCCGGACCAAGCCAGTGAAAACCAGGCAGGGATGCCGGATCATGAGTGAACGTGTCATAGAAATAGACTTCGATTTTTGGTTTGGACTTCTTGAGTTCTTTGACGAATTTGTCCTGAACATTTTGCGGCCATTCGCGAATGCCCAATTCCACTCTCTTCAAATTAGGAAACTTCTTCAGTGATTCAACTACTTTGGGTGTAACTACAGTTCTTCCCAGATCAAGCCACTCAAGAGTTTTTAGCGGCAAAAGACTGGCGACCCCTTGATCAGAGATTGTGTTTGTCGACAGGTCAATTACCTTTAGACTTTTGCTTCTTGCCAATCCAATAATGTCGGCATCACGAAAGGCATTCACGCTCAACGTAATTTCGTGGAGTTTGGGAAATCTGTATACGTTTTTGACCAGGATATCGGCACCATTGGTATGGCTTATATCCAGTCCATTCAAGGTGTAAACGCACGGCAATTTCAAAAGGTTTGCGCAATCAACATCAGTGTGCGACAAGTTCAGGTACTGAAGCTTCTTGAAAGTCTGCAGAATAGGGAGATCCTTGTCACCAAAAGCGGTACCGCTTACATTTAATGCACGCAAGTCTGTGAAACGTTTGAGAGCATTGAAATGAGTAGAATCAACTGTTTCTGCATTAAAATCGAAAACAGAAATTTCTTCCGGTCTGAATTTTTCGATACATTCAGGAGTAGTGAAATCTCCAGCCACAAAGCCGGACTTCATGGTTTGAGGAGCACTGACTCTTCCGCGTGCCAAACCGGTTGAACCGTTTGCCGCTATCAAAAGGCCGACAACCCTGTTGTCTGGAAAATAGAAAGTTTTCTTAGTCTGCTTCGGATGCTCTCTGTCCGCCTCGATTTCCGACCAGTATTGCTTTCCCGTTTCATTTATTTGCGGCTCGACCGGAGGCTGTTCCACAATAGCGGTCTTGACTCCTTGCTTGCTTGCGGCGAAGAGAGCTCCATACAGACTTATTGCTCCAAGCAGATACATACTGAAGCCAAATGCAGCAAACCTGAACCATGTCATTTCTTTCAAAAAACGTGTAGCGGCCGCCTTCAGTTCATTCTCAGGTGCCAGAGAAACACTGATTGGCCCTTGCCCGCTGATTTGCTGTTTGTGTTCATTAATGGCACGCTCCAGCTGCATAAGATCGCTCGCCAGCTGATTTGCAGACTGATAGCGATTGTCTGGGTCTTTCTCCAGAAGCTTGCTAATGATTGCCTCAAGTGCGGCCGGATAACTGACTCCCAAAGAAGCTTCCTTAAGCGAAAGCTGGCGGTCGCTTTGATGTTTCATCATAGTGGAAAGAGCCGTATCGCCCATGAAAGGTGGAGCGCTGGTCAAAGCCTCATAGAAAACGCACCCGAGCGAATACAGGTCGGAGCGGTGATCGACAGGCAGACCAGCACACTGCTCCGGACTCATATAAAAAGGACTGCCGAAAACTTCGCCAGTGCGTGTAAGCGTTTGCTGATTAAAGTCGTCCACTCCGGTCAGCTTGGCGATGCCGAAGTCGACCACCTTGATACCTTCCACTTCATTTTCACTCTTGGGCGGCACAAGCATAATGTTGCTGGGCTTCAAATCCCGATGAATGATTTTTCTTTCGTGTGCGTATCCAATTGCGAAAGCTACCTGAATGAAAATGTGCACGGCTCTTTCAATAGGAAGGTGCGTGACAGCTTTAATCTCATCAGCCAGGGTCTTTCCTTCAACCAGCTCCATGAGAAAGAAAGGTTGTCCGCTATCCAACAATCCAAGTTCGAAAACTTTCAATAAATTAGGGTGATCGAGCATGTACGCGGCTTTGGCTTCGTTCTGGAAACGCCGCCAACTGGCGTTAGCTTCTTGAAACTTATTCATGCACTTGAGCGCAAACTGAGTTTCCATCAAAAGATGGTCGACGCGGTATACGCTGCCCATTCCGCCGGCGCCGAGAACCTCAACGACTCGAAACTTGCCCAAAAGAATCGTGCCCGGCTCTATGAATGGACCCATGATCGGATTCATCGCATAGGTTTTTTCGCTCGTAGGCGTAACTTCTTGATATGACCCCATGCGTATGTTCTACCCGCAAGGCTGTCTGCATATGTACTTCGGCCGACGACTAGAATTTTGGGAGATCCACGAACTTGGTGAAGTCCAGGTCTGTGTGGGATTTTATGCACCTTCCATACCATGGAAATTCGGGCAGGCAGGAGTCTAGGTCAAGCGTATTCACGTTCTTCCATAGGGTCTGAATCTCCGGTCTGTGCTTTCGCAGGTAGCGATCGAATTCTGCCTTCTCCTCGTCTTTCAGCACCGAACCCATTTCAATCTTTTTTAGACCCGGCATTTTTGCCAAAATTTCACAGCTGTCGTATGTCACTCCGGTTTGAGTTACATCAATCCACTCGAGAGTTTTAAGAGACAGCAGATGTTTGAGCCCTTGGTTGGAGATATCATCATTTGCCAAGGACAAAACTTTCAGAGATTTGCTTTTGGCGATGTCTTTCAAGTCATCGTCTCCAATATCGCTGCCGGCAATGACAAGCGATTTCAAATTGGGCAAGTCGGCAATTTTTTTGACAAACAAATCGGCTCCGCGTGCGCCAGCAATATCAAGGCATTTTATGTTTGAAAGGAAGGGCAAACGCAGCACTCCGCCGCAAGTTACACGCGTGGTCGCCAAGTTCAAATAGCGTAGATTGTTCAATCCGGCAATGTTTCGCAGATCGTCATCGTTAAAATCGGTACCGCTTAGATTGAGCATCTTGAGTCCAGTCAATCTATTCAAGTGTTTATAGACCCCTGAGCTTACCGTTTTGGCGCCACCAAAACTGAGTACTTGCAGGTCATCAGGTTGAAAACCATCCAAAAGCTCTGGGTTTAACAACAATTGCTTGCTCACCAAAAGTCCGATCGGTTTGTCGATTGGTATCTTTACCAGACCGGTAGCAGTTTTTGTTGAGCCATCTTGAAACTCGATGATTCCCAAACTGACGGTTTCAGGAAAATGGTATTCAACAAACTTTCTTGTTCTCGTTGCCCACGGCTTCACCTGTACACTAACGTGAGGAGCCGGCGCGATCGCTGCTTTCGAGTCAAAAGGTTGCAAGCTAATTAGTTTGGGCTGCGAGATCTTCGGAGTGACAGGCTGCATAGTGATCAGCCAGTAACAAAAGAGCAGCCCCAGGACAAACGTGGCGGCGCAAGCAGCAATAGTAATGTATATGCTCGGCACGATCGTCAGCTTTTCCTTTTCTTTCTCCAGCTTGTGTGCAGCATTATTCAGAGCTGTTTTGACAACCGTTCCCTCGCCGCTTCTCAAGCTTTTTTCCAGAAGAATCAAATCCTCCGCCAACCTATTTGCAGATTGATATCGCTTGTCTGGATCCTTCTCCAAAAGCGTTCTTATCACCGTCTCAATCTCATCCGGAAATTCCTCACCCAAAGAGGCTTCTTTCAGTGAAAGTGGGTTTTCCGACTGATGTTTCAACATTGTCGAAAGAGCGCTGTCACCGATAAACGGCGGCGCGCCTGTGAGCGTTTCATAAAAGACGCAACCGAGGGAATACAGGTCCGAGCGGTGATCGACAGCGATGCCCATGCACTGCTCAGGGCTCATGTAGAGCGGACTGCCGAATATCTCGCCGGTTTTGGTTAGGGTCTGTTGATTGAATTCATCGACACCTGTCAATTTTGCAATCCCAAAATCAACAACTTTGACAGTCTCGTGCTCCTGCTCATCATGCGGCTTCACCAGCATGATGTTGCTGGGCTTCAAGTCCCTGTGCACAATTTTATGACTGTGCGCATACTGAATTGCGAATGCAACATGGATGAATATCTTGAGTGCGCGTTCCAGATCCAACTTTCCATTTTTCTTGATCTCGTCGGCAAGGGTGGGACCATCGACAAGCTCCATCAAGAAATATGGCTGCCCACCTGGCAGAAGCCCGAAGTCATAGACCCTGATGAGATTTGCGTGATCAAGCATGTGGGCGGCTTTTGCCTCGTTCTGAAAACGTCGCCAAGAACTGTCGTCGGCTTGAGCCTTACTCAAACACTTAAGCGCGTAAATGCGATTGACCAGAAGGTTCTCAACACGGTAGACGCTGCCCATTCCGCCTCGGCCAAGCAACTCGATGATGCGGTATTTCTCCAGGATTATCTCGCCCGGCGCCAGCACTACATATGGTTGCATGGTCGTGCTTAGTGTCGCTTCGCTGAAAGCAGCATTAGCTCGATCGAGCGACAACTCGAAGTCTTTCTTTTCTTGATTCGACTCGTCTGTCAAATTTGCCTCAGCGAATTGAAACAGGATGCTATTTCAGTATATTCTTTGCTAGCTACCTGAGATTGCCGGCATCCCACTTAAAGTCCGGTAGATTTTTCACCAAGTCCGAAGTTTCTTCATCAGTCCAAAATACCTTTATTGCTGGAGCCTTTTGTCTGAGTGCCTTCTCGAACGCACGCTTTTGACTGTCGGTCCAATCGATATCACCCAGTTCAACTTTTCTGAGAGCAGGCATTTTACTCAGACTCTCGACACAGTTTGGCGAAACGGACGTAGCGGAAAGATCGAGCCATATCAGGTTTTTCAAATCAGCCAGATAACTCACTCCAGCATCGGTAATGTCTTTGTTTTGGGAAACACAAAGTACACGCAGTTGCTTGCAGGCTGATATATCTTTAGACAGCACGTCATCCAGCTGGCAATGCTGCATATGCAATTCATACAAGCTGGTCAATTCTGCCAGCTTCTGGCATAAAGGCAGCATTCCTTGCGTGTTGGATACGTCCAGGATATTGATATTCTTTAGGACCGGCCACTTGATGAGAGCGTCACCGTGAATGCGCGTGTTGTTGAAATTTGCATAGCGTAAATTGACCAGCTTGTCGAGATGCGAGCAGGCTGTGTCATTGAATAGAGTATGCTTTGCGTTGAGCGCCTTCAGTCCGGTCATGTGCGCGATATAAGGGAAGCCATCCGGCTTGAATTGTTCTGCCGATGAGAAATTGAGAAATACCAGATCGTCAGCTGCAAAGCCCATCAGAAGCTCCGGCGAGCTTAATGCCGTGTTTCGCACCATTAGAGAGAGCCTTCTCTGCTTGGGAAATTTCTTTTCTCCCTCGGCTTCGCAAACAAAGGCAAAATCATCGATTATGGAACCCAGGCAGACGCCGGCAGGGAAGGTAAGAACGCGTTCATCACCGACTATTTTGGAAAAACTGCCGGAAGCGGGCGGGACCACTTTCTTTTCTGTTTCGGAAATTGCTGTTGGTGATGTCGAACTTGGTGCGCTGGCACCAAACGGAGACTCTTTCGGTATTCGCGCTTCATAGTAGTCTTTCATCTCTTTCATTTGACCACTCAATGCGAAATAGCATATTCCGGCTCCGCCAATAGCTCCGAGAGCGGCTGCAAGAATGGAAACAAGAATGGTATTTGTCGCCATACCCTGGGCGGCTTTTGTTGCAGTTTTACCGCGATCCGCTCTTAATTCGCCAATCGGCTGAGCCGAATTACTGCTCGCCTCGCCGCTGAGACTGCGCTCCAGCTCTATCAAATCGGCGGCAAGTGAATTGGCCTTTTGATATCGCTGATTGGGGTCCTTTTCCAGAAGCTTGGCAATTACCTTTTCCAATCCAATTGGAAAACCGATTCCCATGGAGGCTTCTTTGAGAGAAAGAGGTGGTTCTTGCTGGTGCTTCATCATAGTGGCAATAGCCGTGTCACCGATGAAAGGCGGTGCGCCGGTAAGCGCTTCATAGAAAAGACAGCCCAGCGAATATAGATCGGAGCGATTGTCTATGCCGGTTCCTGCGCATTGCTCAGGACTCATGTACAGTGGGCTGCCGAAAATTTCACCGGTTTTTGTCAAGGTTTGTTGGTTGAATTCATCAACACCAGTCAGTTTCGCAATACCGAAATCAACGACTTTGACAGCTTCTTCACCATTTTTTGTTTCCAGCATAATGTTGCTTGGTTTCAAGTCGCGGTGGATGATGTGGTGCTCGTGCGCGTAGTGAATGGCAAAAGCAACTTGAATGAAGATCTTGATGGCACGCTTCATCGGAAGGCGCCCTAGCTTTCTGATTTCGTCGGCAAGCGTGACGCCTTCGACCAATTCCATAAGAAAATATGGACGTCCGCCAGGCAGCAGTCCGAATTCAAAGACTCTGAGCAAATTGGTGTGATCGAGCATGTTTGCGGCTTTTGCTTCGTTTTCGAATCGGCGCCAGGTAATGTCATTGCGCTGGGTCTGATTCAAACATTTGAGCGCATACTGCTGGTTCATAAACAGATGCTGGACACGGTAAACGCTGCCCATTCCGCCCACGCCGAGCAATTCTAAAATTTTGAACTTTTCGAGCAGGATCACGCCTGGCTGTAATTCCGCAGGGGCTTGTGCATGCAAAGACATTGTCGTATCGGCAAACGGAATTCCGTCGCCAGGCGTACCGCCTTGCCCGGCTACTTTTACTTCTGCATTCGGCTCTTCCGCTTCTGACATTGAACTCTACAAACCTTCTCCTTTCCAATCGAAATCCAGGCAGTACGGCGGAGTATTGCTTTCCGGACTGCCTGCAAATAGTTTGATTTTGGGTAAAGCCTTTCTCAGCGTCATGACTGCGCTCTTCGAAGTCATGCTTGCTGAAATTCCCAGCTCTTTCAGTTTTGGAAACTGCTTCAACGAGTCAATGCAATTCATGTCTGCAGAAGTGCCGCAGAGATCGAGGTAGCGAAGGTCTTTTAGCTTGGTCAGATGTTTGACGCCTTCATTTGTGATGTTCATATTTTGAGCCACTGATAAAGCACGCATCGTGCGAGCTTTGCTTATCTGCTTAAGACTCTCGTCGGTAAGCCGGTCTCCATGCAGTGAAAGCTGGTAAATCCTCGGCATCTCTTCAATGCGCTCGAGGAAAGTTTCAATGTTCTGAATACCACCAGCGTGTAGCGAGGTTAGTTTGGGCAGAAACTTCATGCCAGCCAGTCCATTGCCAGTGATGGTCGTCATGCTCACATTCAGATAGCTGACATTGGGCAGTGAATCAAGATATTTCAAGTCGGAGTCGTTAAAGTCGGAGAACTTGACGTTTAGCGCCTTCAAGCCCGTCAGATGCGTCAGACCGGCGAAGACTTTCGAGACTGCCATGTCGTTTCTGGACATGAAAACCAGCGCTAAATCGTTGGGAGCGAACTTCTTGAGCAAGAGGGGATTTTTTGCCAGCGCATCGTAAGTTGGGTTGAACCCAATTAGCTGATCGTAAGGAACACGCACCTCGCCAATGCAGTTGATTCCTGGTTTATCAGAAAAGAGAAAAGCGCCAATTGGAGTTTTTGGAAATGCGAAAACTCTCTCTTTAGTAACGTGATCGATGCGCGAGAATGGCTTTTCATCAAGTGTTGGCGTGCTGACGCGCGGCTGTGACTCGATAATGATCGGACGCTTTCTTGCTCTCTCGGCGTCCAGTTCTCCCTGCAACAACATGAAGCTCACGCCCATTCCGGCCAGGAATGCCACTGCACCAATAATGCCTTGTCCGATTGGATTGCCAGCAAAAATCGATTTTTCCTTCGGAAAGTAAGCCGCTCTGTTACCGCTTCTCGCCCCGTCTGAAATGGTGCCTGAAGCAGCACTGTCGTATTTGAGCTGGCTTTCCAGTTGAATGAGGTCTTGAGCCAGAAGACTGGCGTTTTGATAACGATTGCTTGGCTCCTTCTCCAGAAGTTTCGCCACGATGCGCTCGAGTTCGACAGGGAAATCGATTCCCAATGAAGCTTCTTTCAGTGACAGAGGAGGCTCCGATTGGTGCTTCATCATCGTCGCCAGGGCGCTTTCTCCGATAAACGGTGGGGCGCCTGTAAGCGCTTCGTAGAACATGCAACCGAGCGAATACAAATCGCTGCGTGTATCAACGACTAAACCCATGCATTGTTCAGGACTCATGAACAGCGGACTTCCGAAAATCTCGCCGGTTTTAGTCAAGGTTTGTTGATTGAACTCGTCAGCTCCGGTCAATTTGGCGATGCCAAAATCGACAATCTTGACAATCTCCTCCTCAGCGCCATCTTTCTCAGATTTCACGACCATGATATTGCTTGACTTCAGGTCGCGATGGATGACGCCATTTTCGTGAGCGTACGCAATTGCAAATGCGACTTGAATGAAAATCCGGATGCACCGCTTGACAGGCAGTCTGCCAAGCCTTTGAATTTCCTCGGCAAGGGTTGTCCCTTCCACGAAGTCCATTACGAAGTACGGTCGGCGACCAGGCATCAGACCGAAGTCATGGACTTTTATCAAACTGGGATGGTCGAGAATGTGGGCTGCTTTCGCTTCATTCTGGAAACGACGCCAGGTGTGATCTTTTGGCTGTTCCTTGTTGAGGCATTTCAGGGCAAAAACAGTGCCCAGGTGGACGTGCGTCACTCGAAACACACTGCCCACACCGCCGACGCCTACTAGTTCGACGACCTTGTACCTGTCCAGTACGACCGACCCGGGCTCCAGAACAACTGGGGTGATTGTTTCCTCAATCCAGGTGGAGCTGCCCGTGCCGCCAAAGTCTGAGCCGTTGGGCTTTTCGCCCTCCGACTTCTCCTCATTTCCCTGGTTTGTGGACGGTCTTTCAGTCATTTCTGCAGGTTGAGATGTCCAATATCTTGTTCCACAAAGGATCAGGCTTATTACATACTCTTATGTCCGATAAGCGCCTAATTCCGAAAGGTAATTTCTGGACTGGTTGTCATTTAGGCGACTGCTTAATTGAGGTCTTCCATAATTTCGCGCAAGTCGTCGGTTTTGTCGCCGAAAGTGATGTCACTTTCGGTCGTCGTTTTGTAACCGCCCGGGACGGCAAAAATATTTCGTTGAAACGGTTTCGACTTCGCGGTCATGGTATCAAGTGCGGTGACAACAACTTCCGAACGATTGTAGGCTAGATCTTGACCAAACCTGTGTGGCTTGCCGAGTTTCACATACTTGAGCGGAATCCCGTCGGCCGGTTGCAGGTGAAACATTTGAAAAAGAAAATTGCGAATGTGAGGATCGACTTTGAAAGTTGTGTTGACGTAGTACGAACCAACTTTGCCGTGCTTTAGAGAGACAATTTTGCCGTCTTTCGATTTGAAAGGCAGAGCATATGCCTTTGCTGGAAGCCCTTTGTACTCGGTTGAACTCTTCTCGACTACAAGAGGCCAATCAGTGGCGCCGTCAAAATATTCGATGTGCTTGGGACCATTGCGGATGAAATTGGCGTAAGTGAGCCGGGCGATTTTCTTTTTGCGCGGCTGAAAGACAGAAACATCCCAAGTTGGACCGGCAATCACAAAAGTGAGTCCATTTTTTTGAGTAACTTTGGCAAATTTTTCAGCGATCTGCACTTCGATGTCACCCAAAGCCTTATGTCTCTGGTACAAGCAGAGCATCTCTTCGGCTTGTGCAGATTGAGCGGAAAGTACAAACAAATGAGAGGCGGCTATTCCCAGAAGGGTAGCAGCTCTTGGACTTCCGGCGATTTTACTGTAATCCATCCGGGTCACCTGATTGAAAGACTCAGACAGGATCTCTTTTCTATTTTTCCACGTGCAGCATTGTCAGTCTAAACGGTTTAGACAGCAGGGTATAAAGACGCTAACATTAGGAAAAGCCTGCGAGGGGTCATTGCTTCAGGTGTTTATTTCAGGTATTTCGCTGGCGGTAGGCGTTTACGTAGCGCTTGCGCCGCGCATGGCTCGTCCCCTATACCGGCAATTCTTGTTTCATCCCGATCCTTACCCGCACGATATCGATGCCGCACCGGTATTGGGAGGCATCCAGGGCGAGGATGTCTATTTTCAATCGCGTCGCGGACATCGTTTGCACGGTTGGGTATACGAAAAACCAGGAAACAACGACTGGATGCTGGTCAGTCATGGCAATGCAGGCAATATCGCCAATCGGATGGAACTGGTTAGTCTTTTGCTGCGTGCCGGTGTTTCAGTGTTTATCTACGACTATCAAGGTTACGGGCAAAGCGAAGGAAAACCGGATATTCCAGATATCTGCTTTGACGGCGAGGCTGCCTATGATTTCCTTGTCACACACAAGAACGCCAGGCAAGAAGACATTATTCTCTACGGTGAATCACTGGGTGCGTCGGTTGCCGGATACATATCAAGAGTTAGGCGCTCCAAGGCCCTGATTTTGCAATCCGGCTTTGCGTCATTAGAACGCATTGCGCGCGAGTCACTGCCGATTTTGCGGATCTATCCCGATTTTCTTTTCCCTCAGTCATTTTTGAACAACACAGCCGTTTTACAGCAACCTCATCCGCCGGTGTTGATTGCTCACGGTTTGAATGATGCGGTGATCGCCTTTGATCATGCAGACCATCTGTTCAAGACAGCAGTCGGCAAGAAGATTTTGTTGGAACTACCGGAGAGCGCGCACAGCGATATCACCATCAGTGCGCCGGACAAATTTCAGTCGGCGATTATGGAATTTCTTTCCGGTCTTTCGTAGGTGAAGAGCCGCTTATTTAGCTGAACTGACGCCTTCTCGACGCTGGCGAATCAAGTTGAGGGCCGAACCGGCTTTGAACCATCCGATCTGTTCTTCAGTCATCGTGTGTTTCAGTTCGATCTTATCCTCGCTGCCGTCAGCGTGACGGATCCTCATTTCTACATTCTTTCCGGGAGCCAATTTCAACAGGTCGACAATGCTGACTCGATCGGTCTCAGCGATCTTGTCGTAATCTTCTGGCTTAGCGAAGGTAAACGGCAAGATGCCCTGCTTCTTCAAATTGGTTTCGTGAATACGGGCGAAGCTCTTCACTACGACCGCTTTGCAGTTGAGGAAGCGCGGCGACATGGCAGCATGTTCGCGGCTGGAGCCTTCACCGTAGTTTTGATCTCCGACTGCAATCCAGCCGAGTCCTTCCGACTTGTAGTGGCGAGCAACGGCTTGATATGCCTTTCTCTCTCCGTTGAGAACATCCAATCCGATGCCGACATCATTAGTGAATGCATTTGTTGCACCACTGAACATGTTGTCGCTGATCTTGTCGAGGTGACCTCTATAACGGAGCCATGGACCAGCAGCAGAAATGTGGTCCGTGGTGCACTTGCCCAGGGCTTTCATCAAGATCGGCAGATTCTCGTAGTCTTTGCCGTCCCATGCTTCAAATGGTTCAAGCAACTGAAGTCTTTGGGAATCGGGTTTTACGTCGACAACAACTTTGTCTCCATCTTTTGCCGGTGGGATAAAGCCGTCTTCGTCGGCAATGAAGCCTTGCTCAGGCAATTCCAGGGCGGTCGGCGGATTGAGTTTGAATTCCTTGCCGTCTGCGCCTTTCAAAGTATCAGTCAATGGGTTGAACTTGAGCGAACCGGATAAGGCCAGCGCCGTGACAATTTCCGGACTGCCGATGAATGCGAGAGTCTCCGCATTGCCATCATTTCTCTTTTGGAAATTTCTATTGAAAGAAGTAATGATCGAGTTTCTCTCACCTGGTGTGATGTCTTCTCTCTTCCATTGTCCGATGCACGGTCCACAAGCATTTGCTAGAACGGTGCCGCCGATGGTTTCCAAAGTTTTCAATTGACCATCGCGTCCGATTGTTTTGTAAATCTGTTCGGAGCCAGGTGAGATGAGAAAACCGATGTCCGCTTTGACACCGTGTTCACCGGCTTGATTAGCCACATGAGCGGCTCTGCCCATGTCTTCGTAAGAAGAATTGGTGCAACTTCCGATCAATGCATATTTCAAGTGCTCGGGATAACCCTTCTCGTCGACTTCTTTGGCAAGCGCAGAGATCGGTCTGGCCAAGTCGGGAGTATGAGGTCCGACCACATATGGTTCGAGAGTGTCGAGATCGATTTCAACGATTTGATCGAAATAGTTCTTGTAGTCTTTTTCAACTTCCGGATCTGCTACCAGATGCTCGCGGAACTGCTCGGCAAGCGCCGCAATGTCTTCGCGCTTTGTAGCGCGCAAATACTTTGCCATGCGATCGTCGAATGGAAAGATCGAAGTGGTGGCACCTAGTTCTGCGCCCATATTCGTGATGGTGCCTTTTCCGGTGCAGCTAATCGACTCGGTGCCGGGTCCGAAGTATTCAATGATGGCGCCGGTTCCGCCTGCTACTGTCAAAATACCCGCCAGTTTCAAAATTACGTCTTTGGGTGCAGTCCAGCCGTTCAATTTACCTGTCAGGCGAACACCGATTAGCTTGGGCCATCTGACACCCCATGGTTCACCGGCCATGACATCGACTGCGTCTGCGCCGCCTACGCCGATAGCGATCATTCCTAGTCCGCCGGCATTTGGAGTATGCGAGTCAGTACCGATCATCATGCCGCCGGGAAATGCGTAATTTTCCAAAACGACCTGATGGATAATCCCCGAGCCTGGCTTCCAGAAACCAATTCCGTGCTTCTCAGCTGCCGTGCGCAGGAAATTGTAGACTTCATTGTTTTCGCTGAGCGCTTGCTCCATGTCTTTCTCTGCGCCGACTCTGGCTAGAATCAAGTGGTCGCAGTGAATAGTCGATGGCACAGCTACTGTTTTCAGCTTGGCTTGCATGAACTGCAAAACTGCCATTTGGGCAGTCGCGTCTTGCATGGCCACACGGTCCGGACGCAAAAGCGCATAACTTTCCCCACGTTTGGGATGTTTCTCACTGCCATCCCAGTGGTCAAGGTGAGCTGTAAGAATCTTCTCCGCCAGGGTCAAGCCGCGTCCGAAGCGCTTGCGAGCCTCATTGTGCTTCTCAGGCAATGACTCGTAGATCTTCTTGATGTCGTTGGCGCTAAGTTCAGTCATCGGCGTGCCCTCTTCATTCAATATGTGGATATATTGATCATACTGTAAACAGTGGCTCCAGCGCCCAAAATTTAGGGTTATTGCGCATTTCTAAAATTTGGGAGGCTGGTCTTGAAAACACCAGCCTCCCGTCTTCCATGTAATAAAGACTACCGAAACCCTGATCAGGACTTAGTAGTTTCGGATTTCTACGCCAGGTCCACCTGATTCGCTTTCGTTGCCCGCGTTGCTGGCGCCGCCCGATTCACTTTCGGCTGCGCTGTTTCCTGGTCCACCTGCTTCAGACGAAGAGCCGGCATTGCGAGCGCCGCCTGTTTCGGTTTCATTCCCCTGGTCGGTGGGTCCGCCCGATTCCGTTTCTTGCTCGCCGCCGTAGACCCCACCTGACTCCGATTCCCCGCCGCCGAAAAATACGCCGCCCGATTCCGACTCGAGTTGCGTCATCTTCACCGGTGAGTGAACTGGAAGAGTGGTTTGACCGAAGCTGTTGTCAAATGCTTTGGCGGACGGGCTGTAGGTCAAGATAAGAGCGGCGGCTGCAGAAAATGCATAGGCCGGATACTCATTTGCTTTCAACATCTCTTTTTCCTCAATTTGAAAAACTTGTTGTGCCTATCTGGGGTCTGCGACTTTTGTGGACGAAGGCTTGAAACCCATCTTCGATGCTGTTTCGGAGTCGCTCTTCGCTTGTTTCTCGTTGCCCAGAGTCTTGTAGCTCAGTCCGCGATGATGGTAGACATGCGCCAATTTACCGTTGTACTTCAAGGCTTTCGAGAAATCATCGACTGCTTTGTCGTGATACCCCTGCTTAGCTAATGATCTTCCTCTGTTGACATAGGCTGCTGAGAGCTTCGGATTGATCTGCAGTGCCAGGGTTGCAGCATCTGCAGCATCGTTGTGATTGCCCTGCATGTGCAGAGCGTGAGACTTGTTGATCAAAGCTAATGCACGTGCGTGCGGAGACTTCATTTGCGCTGCTTTGTCGGCATCGGCAATCGCCTTGTCATACTGTTTCAATCCGTTGTACGCATGTGCTCGATTTACGTAAGCCATGGCGATATTTCCATCGAGTTCAATTGCCCGATTGAGATCCTCAAGAGCTGCTTTGTAATTGCCTGTTTTGTTGTAGGCCCATCCGCGATTCACATATGCGGACGCAGATTTGGCATCTAATTGGATCGCTTTGCCGGCATCTTCGATAGCGGCGCTGTAGCGTCCCAGGCGATCATTCACTAGCGAGCGATCGACGTAAGCCTTTGCATTGTTTGCGTTTGCCTTAATAGCTTCATCAAGCTTGCTGCGTGCGTCTTTATACTTGTCCTTTTTCATCAGGTTTTCTGCGTTTTTTAAAGCCTCCGCAGAAGGGTCTGCTGATGGTGCAGAAAGACCAGCTGTCGTTGCTAAGGCAGCAATCGATAACGCGGAAAGAAACGAGCGAGCATATAGCGAGCCACTCGGTGATTTCATCTTGAAAATCCTCCTAAGCCTGATGTCTTGCGGGACTTCGATCTCATTTGTCAGAACACCGTGTCTAAAACAACGAGTTCGATTACCTGCAAGTGAAGTTAACATTGCGGTTAATCCCACAATATTCTGGCAGGCGCAATGCGCATTTATGGAATGTTTAATTGCTGCTTATCAATTCTTATCCCACCTCCGGCCGCCTGAAATTCCCAGCCAGACTTACAGTGTATGGTTTTCATGTGGGGGAAATGTGAGGAACTTGTTGATTGCAATCGTTCAATCAGGAAGAGCTCTTTGCTTCCTTGATACGCTTGACCAGCTCGATTTTGGCCCGCTCTAGTTGATTGTCTGCAGACGTTGTTTTGTCGTTCTGGACAGATATATCAGGCTCGACGCCGTTGCCTTCCAGTCGGACGCCGGAAAGTGAACAGTCGAGAACAGCTAGATAGAGAAAACACTTTTCGTTGATCGGCTGCACTGAACCAGCCAGGAAATATCCAGCTGTGCGATCACCGATCACCAGCGCCCGTTTTGTTTTCTTCAGCGAAAAAGCTAATTGTTCTTTCCCACTTCGCGAGCCACCATTGGTGATGGCAACCATGGGCTTGCTGTAGATGAGAGATGAGGAGCGTTTCTTTCCTTCTCTGTTAATCGTTTCAAAATCAGGATACGCATCTTTTTGACGAAAGAAAGGGTCTAATGCATCCGGCGAGCAAGCCCCATATCCATCTCTGAGATCAAGAATCAAACCATCGCAGTCCATTAGAGTCCGCTGAAAAAGAACATTGGCCATAGCCTCTTGAGCTTCCGCTCCTCCGCACCACAAATGCACATAACCAAGTGTCATTCCATCCACACTGTATCTGCGGACGCTTTTGGTAACTGCATCGACGTACAAGTCGTACATCTGCTTCTTTGGCACTTTCAGTGAAACTGATAGATTCTCATTTGCGCGCAGGAGCGATACTTGAACGGGCTTGTTTTCTAAATCAAAGAAGTTCGCCAAGCCGATGTATTTGCTGCCGTTTACCGCCAGAATCTTGTCGCCAACCTGAATATGAGCCTTTTCAGCAGGTGAATCATTTAAAACGAAACGCACCCGGTCTGCCTCATAACCTACTCCACCCGTGACAAAGCCAGGAAAAACACATTCTCCCTTCGCGGACCCTTTCTTGCTGTTGTGAGAAAAAAGCGAATCGAGGAAATAGTATGTGTCGTCGTTGATAGTGAGAAAGCGGCAGTGACTGCTCTTCAATTCGTCGATTGCCGAGTTGATCGCAGCTGATAGCTCGATCAAATTGCCTGCTGCCAAAATGTTCGCTTTCTGTTTTTCCAAAGCTTGCGGCCAGACATTGGTACTCAATTCCTTTGAATACAGGGATCTTCTTACGTATTTGTCTACAGCGGCTAAAACAGTCTCATTGAACTTGGCGTTGCACGCGAGCCTGGCTAGAGGATCGGCAGGCGGTGTTTTTGTAATTGTTTCCGCCGCTGCGGGCTGAACAGAATGCGCGCAGATTAGAGCGATTGAAAGAATATTCAGAAATTTCAAGTTTTTCCGATGGTAATTTGCAGGCAGCAACGTATGATCTTTCCTCTAGTCTTCTTTTGACGTTTGGACCGCTTGACGAGTTTTCATAATAGCGGATCGCACCTGAGCCTTGCATGACCACTGAGAGTGAAACCCAATCAAGCCAGGCTGCAACATCCGCGCCTGAGCTGACATCGCACAAAGTGCCTCCTTCCGTTTTTATTCCCACCCTCTATTTTATGGAAGGGTTGCCGTACACCATAGTCAATATGATGTCGGTGGTTTTCTACAAAAATCTCGGTGCCAGCAACGAATTCATCGGCGCCGTAACAAGTGTTCTCTCTTTTGCGTGGACCTTGAAGTTCATCTGGGCGCCGCTCATTGATATTTATGGAACACGGCGGGGCTGGATAGTGGTAGCACAATTGGTGCTTTCGGCAATGTGTGCTCTACTGGCAGGCTCTGCTTTTCTGCCTCAGAATGTCGCACTCTCTGTCGGAGCACTTGGTTTGATTGCCCTGGCATCTGCTACTCAAGATGTTGCCATAGACGGTTACTACATGGACGTCTTAAACAAGCAACAGCAGGCGGTCTATGTAGGTGTGAGAAATGCAATCTACAAAATTGCGGTTTTAGTCGGACAGGGACCGCTCGTTATGCTAGCCGGTTTTGTCGCAGCTTCTTCCGGCACAGTCAATTATTCTTTCGGTTGGGCAACCGCATTTAGCTCTTGCTGTGTTCTTTTTCTGTGTTTCGGCATTCTCCATCTATTTATATTGCCGAAGGTAGGTGATTCAGAAAAAGCGCAGAGCGAAACCAAAGAGAAAGTGGATTTTCTTGAGGGAATGAAACGCTTTGGCAGTGTGCTTAAGACGTTTATTGACCAAGATCGAATTGCAGTCATCTGCCTGTACATATTTATATTCAGATTCGGCGACGCTTTGATGCTGAAAATGACAATGCCTTTTCTACTTGACGCGAAGGAAAACGGTGGACTCGCTCTTTCCACTCAAGACGTTGGGCTTATATATGGAACGGTTGGTCCGATCTTTCTTTTGGTAGGCGGATTGCTGGGCGGTTATCTGGTAGCTAAGTTCACACTGAAAAAGGTATTGATGCCGACCGCTCTTATTCAAAGTATTGCCATACCCTTGTACTGGGCACTTGCTTATTTCAAACCTGAAGACTTTAGCTGGATCTATATTGCCAATTCGTTCGAGCAATTTTCATACGGGCTGGGCACAGCGGCATACACTGTGTTTCTCCTTTCAGTAGTAAAGCCGCAATACAAGGCGGCTCACTATGCAATTGCCACAGCAATCATGGCATTGGGACTGATTGTTCCTGGCTACATCAGCGGATACATGACCACCTGGCTTGGCTATCCCAATTTCTTCCTGGTCAGTTTTCTCGCATCTATTCCTGGAATCATCACGATCTTCTTTTTGCCAATTAAATCCGGCGAAGAAAAACTGTCTTCCTGATCTATTCGGCTTGAAGCTTCGCTACAACTTCCTTCACAATCAGATCAGGTGTTTGTTGTGCATCAACATTGATTGAATCATCACCTTCTGGTTGTTGCAAAGTTTCGAATTGGCTCTTCAAAAGACTGGCCGGCATGAAGTGCCCCTTGCGATTCGATACCCTTTCTTTTGCAACTCCAAATGGAATGTTCAGAAAGACGAACTGCACTCGGTTGTCTACTTTCAGTTTTTCTCTGTAATCGGCTTTTAATGCAGAACATGCAAGAACCGCTGTATTTCCGCTAGTGAGATGGTTTTCAATCTCCTTTCGTAAGGAGTCTAACCAAGCGGCTCTGTCTTCGTCTGTGAGTGGAACGCCGTTTGCCATTTTTTCGACGTTTTCTTTTGAATGAAACTGGTCTCCTTCAATGAAAGACCAGCCGAGCGCTTCAGCCAGTGCTTTTCCAATGGTTGTTTTTCCGGAGCCGGAAACACCCATGACGACGAGAATCCGGGTTTTCAATTCCTTGCATGGCATTTGTTTCATTCGATTCCAGGTAAAGCGGTGTCAAGTAGGAAACTGCCGATTATGCAGATATTACTGTATATTAGCTAAAGGGTATTGGTTAGATTCCGAAATAGGTCACTACTGCCTGATTCCGGGATATTTTTCAGACGATACCGCCGGTGGTATCAAGTCCCAAGATCGA
The DNA here is from genome assembly GCA_012965515.1 of Candidatus Melainabacteria bacterium. GTDB lineage: Bacteria > Cyanobacteriota > Vampirovibrionia > Obscuribacterales > Obscuribacteraceae > QKMZ01. The sequence goes on from DTSE01000383.1 coordinate 53,230, forward strand.
ACCAGGGTGGAAGAATGGTTAGCAAATTTAAAAGCAGAACAAAGCAAAAATTGTTTGCAATGGGCGCATTGACATTGATCTTTGTCGCACAAAGCTTCCCATTTGCAGCTCAAGCACAAGGTCTGCCCGATGCAATCACTGGGCAAGTCGAAGGAAGCGACCCGGCCAAAACGACAGTAACACCGCAACCTGATGTGCCCGCGCAAACTGAAGCCCCAAAGGTCGAGCCGAAAGAGGAATCGAAAGTAGAAGTCAAACCAGAAGCAACTTCAGCACACATGGAGCGACCGCGCAGCGGATTGCAAGAAGAAAAGCCGCTAGAGGCTCCCAAAGCCGCACCGAAGAAACCAGTGATGCTGTATGGACGCTTGGAAGAAATCGCAGGCAAAGCAGCACCGACCTTTCCTATCGTCCTCAAATCACTTACGCCGAAGATGGACCAGACAGGCTTGTTGAAGGGTCAAGCGTCAACAGGTACTTTGGCCGGAACGGTCGAAAGGTCTTATCCAGTCGACTTTCGCGGCACATGGGGCGGAACTCTCACTCTCGGTCAATTAGTCATAACACCGCTCAACTATCAACTTGATGCGGAAGAATCAAGGAAGGTAGCCAGTCTTGTAAGACCAGGCTCGCAAGGAACAGTCAATTTTACTTTTAATCAAGACGCCCGGGGCAACGTCACAGGCTCGCCGGTAACCATCACATTCATGGTGCCTGCCAGTCAAACCAATTCTTTTCAAGCACTTGCCCAGCAAGGTGGCGGAGCCGGAATGGCTAATGGTGCGATGGCCGGCATGATGCAGTCGATGATGGGCAATATGAAAGTGCCGATTGCCATGCGCTTCGGGGACTTCCAATCGGATGCTTCCACACCTGGGGTTTCCGGCAACTCGATTGCCATCCGCTTGCTGAGCAATCGCATCAAGCAGCTCAGCCCGGGCATTATGGAACAGCAGATGATTACGCAAGAAAACTCGAGGACCAAATCGGGTCAAGCCTACAGTACTTACAACGAGAACGTTTTCAGATTCACTCAGCGCGGTGCCAGCCAGATGTACGTGGAAGTAGCCGTTGTTTCATATGACATGTCGCGCCGCTTCTTGCGCAAATTCGTCTTCTACGGATATGTCAATAAGGGTGCAGTGCAACAGGATTTCAGCAATCCCTATTCTGCGCTTCAACAGATGATGGGCGGCGGTGGTGGTGGCGCCGGCGGCATGCAAATCCCCGGAATGGGTGGAGGCGGAGCTGGAAACCCGCTTCAACAGCTGCAAGACTTGCAGAAGATGTTTGGTGGGCAATAGCAAATTATGAATCTCGACAAATTAGCCGGTGTGGTTGAAGACCTGATCGTTCAACTCGACTATCCTGGTTTCGAACCTCGCAGTCTTAAGCTTGGATTGCCTGAGGAATTGCAGACCATGAGTGCAAAAACGTTTGCCAGTGCGCTTGGACATAAAAGCGTCTATGTCAAACTGGCAGCGCTGCGTTGGTTTCAAGATCGCCCCGGTGTAGCCAAATCACATCTGGCCGCAATACTTGGATTGATAGATTCCAAAGATGAGTGGGTGAGAATGGAGTCTATTCGCACTGTAGAAAAAATGCACAAACTTCCGTCGCATGTAGGTGCCGCCGTTTCTAAGGGACTGAGCGACGAATCGGTGGAAGTGCGCAAAGCGACTGCCAAAGCGTTGGGAAAAATTCTAAAACGTTCTGTTACGAAAGATGCATCTGTTATTGACGCGCTTAAACAAGCTACTCAAGACAGTGATGTTGAGGTGCGCTTTAAAGCTCAAAAAGCACTGCGCAATATCGGCGAATTCGTCGTCTGAACTGGAGCAGAAAGTTTTTCTTGCCGCCGCTACTACAAACGTGCGGTGGTTTAGATTGACTGCTTATGCCGGTTTCAAGTGGGGCAATCAAGATTTTAATTTGCCCGTGAATTCACGCATCTTTTCCAGGAGGTGCGAATTCTCAGTAAGCTCCAGGTAAAAACCGTGCTCGAAATACTGCTCAAGGTAGTTCCAATCATAATCAATTGCTTTGTGGAACTCTTGCAAACGGCTCAAAATGTCGGTCGTCAATTGCGTTGCGGCATCATGCTTTTCGCTTGTCCATGATGCTTTCTCTTCGGAAAGTATTTGGTGTATCACGGACGATGCATCGGAAATTTCGCAAGCAAGTTGGTGGAAGTATCTCTTGATCATCTTCTCTTCAAGAGTTGCTCGCTTTTCGGAAAGTTTCGACACCGCAGACGTCAGGCTAACGAGACATTCTGAGAGGGCGCCTGCTGCCCTCAGGGCAGGCGAAATTTCGATTTTAGTCTCTTCCATGCATGCCTCTTTTTTTGAGGGGGTTTTACCGAGGGCTGGTGATTAGTCTATAATATTGACTGCCCCGAACCCAAAGAGCCGCACAGGCTGGGCGTCGTTTAAAACGGGCTTAGAAACTTTTAGCCGCCGCAGGGGTTGCATCTGCGGCGGCTTATTCGTTTAAAAGTTTGTGCGCTATCTCTTGGTTATGGCTGCCACTGTCGGTAGTTGCGTCGTCTTCCTAGAATGGAGCCAATTTGCGAAGTCTCAAGAGAGTCGGGCTTGCTACCAGTCAATTACGAGAGAGTCGGAACGTAGGGCTCATTTACTTCCATCGTGCTTACTGCCAGGTGGGCTGCGCCTTGCTGTCTTCTGAAATTGTCCAGATAACGGCGGAGAGCTTCTCTTATCAGGTCGCTTCTAGTGCGGTGTTCGTGTTGAGCAATAAAATCTACTTGTTCCAACATAGCTGGGGGCAGAGCAATCAGTACTTTTTTGGGCATTTGCAGTTCCTCGCAGAGACAAAAGTGGACGCCGAGACCATCTGTGACCGCTATCATCAATGGTCCCTGTTACACGGTGCTTAATGTATTTTGACCGCGCTTCGCATTGGTGGGGGATTCATCAACCACCCTCGATGAGTATCAACTTTACACACCAAAACGAATATCGTAAAGGTCTGAAAGGGGCATAAATACGCAATTCGCTTCGAATGCAGCTTAAGTGTTTTTCTGAAACTCTGAAAGCCTGACACAACAAGACTCCTTCCTCGAACCCCTGTTTTCATGCGGGTTTTATATAGACAAAAAGATGCCCTTCGGACATATCTTCCCTCTTGCCAGATGAAGATCCACGTGTTAGCTAGTTGCTGCTCCTTCTGCCTGAAAACAGCTGATAGACCGGCTTATGGATATGCAAGAGTGGTTCCTTCGGATTTGCTTTTGATCATGTTGTCTGAAAACCGCCACTCATGCACGTTTGCGAAGCATGAATCCGGTGTATGTCCAGCCTGCGTACTACGTGCGATTTCGTAGATATTCAAAAGGGCATAAGGCGCATCATCACTGGTTCTCCGCAATTAGTTCCGATTGGTCTCAAAGTGGTGCGCCTTGAAAAGCAGTAACGACAAGACAGCATCTTTCGTTTTTCTGCATATTTTCTCTACGCCTCGGCTATTTGGACTAAGGCGCTTCATTAGCTGCGTAACACATAAGGAATGCGGCATGCACAGCAGCTCTCCGCATAGAGCAGCGATTTGATTCGCGTATGCAGCGCAGGGCACGACTCTCAAACGTGTCGATACCATATCTGATACCACACATTTTCTTACGTTGGTTGACTGGTCACAGGCAGAAGAGTTTTCTACAGGCTCAAGCGACGCGGCTGAATCTCGATGACTCCAAATGGTGAGCTTTGAGGGGTTTGATTTCATCGCGCTCACTTTCGAGTCATGTATCAAAGAGATCGAACTCCGGGCTAAGCGAAGAGTACAATTCCTTATCTATATAAATTGATTGACCGCGGCGATAGGAGATACCCATGATTCTGGCAACCTGGAATGTCAACTCTCTCAATGTCCGGCTTCCACATGTTCTGGACTGGCTTAAAACCAACCAACCAGATGTACTTGCTATTCAGGAAACGAAACTCATAGACGAGAAGTTCCCTAAAGCAGCATTCGCCGAACTTGGCTATCT
>DTSE01000384.1 GCA_012965515.1 Candidatus Melainabacteria bacterium
GGCCTGACCGTCTTTGCGGTTCATGATCGCTTCGGCGCACAATGGTCGAAAGACCAGGTAATGAAAGACGTTTTGAAAGACGGGCGCGTTTCGCTTGCCACAATCGCAGTCGACAATACCGACAATATCTGGTTCCTCAACAACAAAGACAACGTCAAACTCGCTGCAAAACATGCTTCCGACAAAGAACGGCAGGACTTCGCGACCGGCAGAGACCTGGCGCTGTCAGGCAAAGCACCGCAAAACGACGAACAAAAAGCAGCACTGGATTTCTACAAGCGCATTCACGGAGCCTTCCAAAAATCGGGCAATGAGCGCGATGTAGCACTTTGGGAAGACCAGCTCATGCGCAAAGGCTCGCTGGTCAGTGACATCATCGACAGCTACGACAGCGGCTGGGGCGTAGGATCGCTGAGAGTTGGCGACGGTGCCAAAAGGCAAGAGCTTTTCTCCAAAATCGAAAAAATGTCGCAGGACGATTGGAAGCGACTCACGGACCCGACTACCGGTCCGCAATTCAGAAAAGACTTGGAAGCGTCACTATCGACATTTGCCGACCAGGGCGAGAAAGAACGCGCTCTCAAATTGATCGATGAGAAGGCCAAGGCCAAAACGTACGAAGAATCGCAGCAAGTCAAGCGCACTCTTTTCGAGACAGTAGACGACAACAAAGGCAGCGTTTTCCTGGGCATGGGCACCAGCTATGACGGAAAAAATGTCATGGACGCCATGATGAACATGAGTCCACAGGAAGCTGAAAAATATCGAACAGACGCAACCCAACGCCAAAAAATCGACGACTTCGTCAAGGACAATCTCAATCACAACGAGAAAGAACTCGCGCAGCGTATACTCAAGCGCATTGCTGAAAATCGCCAGCCAAGCGATGTAGAGAAGGCAGCCGATCAAATCTTTTTGAATTCAATTAGAGGCGAAAAGCCTGACAAACAGCTGCGCGACATCGAAGCTTTGATGAAGGACAAAGCGACCAGAGACAGGCTCAACAAGCCGGATGGAGAATTGAGTCCGGAAGATCGCAAGCTGAAAACACTGATTGAGAATCAAATCGCCAGCGCTGCATTGAAGGCCGGTCATTACTCCCATGATCCATATGGATCTCCATACCATTACACGGCCATTGTTGAGCGTTTTTCCAAACCGCTGTTCCAAGATGGGCGCTTGCCGCTTGATCTGAAAGTCGATCTCAAGTATCCGAAACAAGAATTGATAAAGGAACTCGCCAACCCGTCCATCACTGGTGCAGAACGCGAAAAGGCGATGAAGAGCCTGAACGCCGATGAGGCGAAAATCGTCGCCGCCGGGCTGGCTCAAAATGGACAGCTGAGGCTGGAAGATAAGCTCCGCGGCTTCGTGCTCGGGGATGGAAGCAAGTATGAAGACTTCAAGGCAGAGTTGGAAAAACTCTCACATGCCGACAAACAAAAACTGAAAGACGAGTACACCAGAAAGTACGGCGGCACACTGAACGACGACTTCCTCAAGAAAGTCGATGAGAAAGATTCGATTGAATATAAGAACCTCATCACGCCGGCGGAAGTGCATGGCAGAGAGATGTTCTACGACTTGCAACGCCGAATGTTCGACAATGCCGGCGGCGTCACCGCAGATGGTGCGGAGATGACGATGCAGAGAGCATCGCAAATGTACGAAGAGAATCTTGAAAAATACGGCGGCAACTTACCTCCGGAAGTAAAAAAACAACTCAGCGAATATTTCAGTGAGTCAATCAAGCAGTACCAAGATTCGAAAGAGAAGTTGGCGGAAGTAGTCATTGACGCCACCATTACAGCCGTTGCCATCGCAGCAACCATCGCCAGCGGCGGCGTGCTCGGACCAGCAGCAATCGCCGCCATAGCCGCCGGAAGTGCGGCATTCCGCGTCGGCATGATGAAAGCGATGCGCGGCGGCTCGTATCAATTGACTCCTGGAAACATGGCTAAGGATGCAGCTCTAGGTGCTCTTACCGGCGCCCTGGCCGCACTTGGTCCGGAGACATTCGCTCTAATCGGCAAAACGGGAGCGCAGGCTGCCACTGCCACCGGCATCATTTTGAAAAAGCCGATCACTGAAGCGATAGAGCAAGCAGTCACCACGGCGATGAAACAAGGCGGTGAGCAACTTGTCAAAGAAGGCACAGAGCAAGTCGTTCGGCAGGGTGCAGAACAAGTTGTAAAACAAGGCACCGAGCAAGTCATCAAAGAAGGCACCGAGCAAGTTGTTAAAGAAGGTGCAGAAAGAATCGTCACGCAAACTGTCGCCGACAATGTCACCAGTGCCGGCGCCCAGTCATTGAGCAACATCGTCAAAGAAGGCGCAGACCAACAGTTGGCAGGCGAATT
>DTSE01000385.1 GCA_012965515.1 Candidatus Melainabacteria bacterium
CTTCGGTTGGGCTCCAGTCACCCATAAGGCGATGTGCGATAGTGGCTTCGTCGACTCCCGATGTCTTGCTTAATGCCTTTACGACCAGCAGCTGCGAGACGCCGATGCGAAAACTGCCGGTGATGATTTTGTTCATCACGAGCCGTTCTGCTGTAGTCAGCTCATCCCAGTAAGCGAGCAAGAGGCACTTTTGTTCCACATCCGATTTAGTGCGCAGGGGCATTAGACGCTCTTCTACCCACTCTCGAAGTGGAACATCCGAGTTGTTGTTCGGCGGCGGTAGTAGCAGAGCAATTGTTTCTGCCAGGTCCCCAACAGCGTCATACGATTCGCCGAAAAGCCAGTCGGAAAGCCCAGCTCTTTCCTTGACGCACTCTGCTAAACGAGCAGTTGGAACCAGCTGTCGAAGTTTCCTACCTGTGAGCAAATAAATTGTCCATGCGCCGTCTGCTGGTGAGGAAGTCGCGAAGTAATCACTCATTGCGCTGACTTTTTCATTGGTTTTCGTCGTTTCATCCAGCGCGACAAATAACCGTGTGAAGTGCTTCATTCTTGCACCTCGCCTGTAACTTCGAACTCAGAGTGAGAACCGTTTTTCGAAGCTGCCGCTGAGTGTGCATTGGTTTCTTCCGGCGTCTCAACCGCCTCTTCAGTCGGGGATGTTTCCTCCTCGCCTTCGTATTGTGTGCTCAAGGTGCTTGCATTCATTCCCTGGTCGTGCAAGTAGCGAACAAGAATTTGCGAATATCCGTGTGTGACGAGTATGTTTTCCGCACCAGTGAGATGAATCGCTTTCAAAAGCGACGGCCAGTCGCAGTGATCGGAGACAGGAAAGCCTTTGTCGAGCGAACGCCTGCGACGAATGCCGCGCACGCGCATCCAGCCGGAAGCGAATGCCGCAGAAACGGGGTTTAACTGCCTTTGCCAGGGCGTTCCGTACGCAGAAGGTGGCGCCACAACAAGAGCGCCTGCGAATTTTGTACCGCGCGGCATAGACGAAAGACGCTTGGTTTCAGGCAGCGCTACCCCAGAGTTCAAATAAACCTGGTTCAGCGATTCCACCGCGCCGTGCGTGTATATGGGGCCGATGGACGTGTCGACGCCCTTCAATAGCCGCTGCGCCTTGCCGAGTGCATAGGCGAGTAGAAGGCTGGTTTTGCCTTCACGCTTGTTTTTCTCCCACCAGGAGTTGATGTCGGCAAAGAGTTCGGCATTGGATTGCCACGCGTAGATTGGCAGGCCGAAGGTTGATTCGGTGATGAACGTATGGCAGCGAACTGGTTCGTACGGGTCGCAGGTCGCGTCCTCGTCGAGTTTGTAATCACCGGAAACCACCCAGACTTCGCCGTTTCTCTCAACACGGATTTGCGCCGAGCCCAATATGTGCCCCGCAGGATGAAAAGAAACAGTTGTGTCATTGAGTGTGATTCGCTTTCCGTACTTGATTGATTCGATGGGTGCGTCCGGACCGATGCGGTGCCGCAACACTTTGGCGCCCGGCTCAGCGCATAGATATTTGCTGCTGCCCCACCGAGCATGATCCGAGTGTGCATGCGTCACTACAGCGCGCTCTACCGGGCGCCACGGGTCGATGTAGAAGTCGCCCGCCTCGCAGTAGAGTCCTTTATCGGTTGTGTAAATCAGTTTTGACGCCATTCTCTTGCGCTGTTGCGCTCCATAACCCAACCTTAATTTAACCGCCTAATCTGTCCATCTGGTGAACACCTCTTTCAGACTGGACCCCTTATTCGGCTGTTCCAATTTTTCCGTCGAACAGCGAAACTAGTGTATGTAGTATAACGAGTCAAAAAAAGAGGAAACGACCTCGCGAAGAGGCGTTTCCCCTGGGGATGCGGGTCTCAACCTCGCGGTCAAAGTTACTTGCCGCATGTGCAAGTGCATTTGCCGCAAGGTAAGAACGCAGGACCGGGCGGTGGGGCGGGCGGTGTTTCACCTTTCGCTCCAGCCTCGACTGGTTGCGATTGACCCGTGTCGAAGACAGCGGGGTTCGCAACGACAGCCTGTGCGGTGTCCGAAGAAGAGGTGGACGGGGACGTTTCCGCGGAGGCATCAGCACAAGAGGTGACCGAGACATTGTCTGCAGCCGCCTTGCGTGCTCTGCGCTTCCTGGGAGGTTTGCCCGCCGTTTCTTCCAAAATTCGCTTCGCTTCTTTCGCACAGGCACCGCACTGAGTTCCGACCTTGAGTTCTTGGGTCATCTTCTTCCAGGCGCAGCCGTGCTTTTTCGCGAATTCTTTGATCATGCCGTCGTTGACGGCGTGGCAGCTACATATCCACATAGCATTTTCCTCTGCTTAACGAGCGCGGCGCCTAGAGTTTCCGAGCTGGAAGCA
>DTSE01000386.1:0-8003 GCA_012965515.1 Candidatus Melainabacteria bacterium
AGAAGACTTATCGGCGCCACCGCTGAAGATACCGCTTGGAAGAAGCGGAAGACTTTCTTCAAGCGACGTCCAGCTGTAAAACTCATCCGACCGCACAGAGCTTCGCTGCGCCACTAGAGCATAGGCGATAGCCATGCGTCTTGAAACCCTCTCACTCCACGCATGATTCTGGGCAACCTCTTTTAGGTTTAGGTTAGTCGGAATTCGAGGTTCGCTCATATCGAGTTTGAAAGGTAGAGGCTAAAGACGGGAATAAAAGGTGAAACAAAGACAGGCTAATGATCGTCAGTGTTTTCTGTTCTGAAGTGCCGATTAACTCACTGGATGGCCATAACCCAATCAGGTCAGTATTTACACCCAAGACTCGTCGCAATGTTTGAGTTATTCTAGTCAGTAAATTGCAACGATGTTTTGCTAAAAGTCTATTGCCGAACTCGATAACGGATACGCGAGTCTATCAGGCAAGTCAAATAGGCGCCCGCTAAACGGAGCTAGTTTAAATGAAATTCCCAAGAGCTGCTACCTTATTCGCTTCCGCGGTTTTACTCGCGAATTTGGCAGCTCCATACGCACCTGCAGCACTCGCATCAGATTGGGAAGAAGACGGCGGAGCCAAGCCGGCAGTCGCACCACCGCCTGCGGAAACTCCACCAGAGCTTGAGCAACCGCGCAAGAAGAAAAGAATGAAGATGCAGACGGGTCGCATCGAAGCGAATGACGGTGATTTACAAGGCTTGAAAGGTCGCGAAGGCGCCTCGGACGACACGCTCAAGGGTGGCGCAGACCAGGGCGCCCTGCAAGGCAGTGCGCAAGACAGCGGAGACGGCTCACTCACTCCGATGAAACCGACCATGCAGAACGGACGCCCACTGCTTCAAGGCAATGCTATGCAATCGGACTTTGGTCCGGCCGGAGACCCTGACATGGACGACCAAGAACTCCAGGTCGAATGGGACAAGTGGCGTAATAAATTTCTCTGGGCCGTTCAGTCGGGGGTACAAGAGGCTCTCAACAACCCGGATGACGTAGACCTGCGTTACGACCCGCGCCGAGGCATGGTGGTCGTTCGTTTCCCATTGGGCACAGTGGCGTGGTTCCACTGCAAAATCTCGGCAGACAGACATATTGTTAGCGCCAAAATCAAGCAAACGTCAGGATTTCCGAACTTTGACCAGGCGGTTCTGCATTCCATAATGGCGCTGGAAGGGTCATCCTACTTGCGTTTTCCCCGACGCTCACAAAGGCAATTTGTTACTCAAACAGCCGGCATCAAGACCTCTGACAGTCCAGAGCGTCAGTACTTCAAGTTCGGCGATGTCGAGCGCTATCGCGTTCCAGGTCAGTAATACCGGCTTTCCACTGCTGGGAAATCTGGGTAAACACGTTCAAATTGATAAAGATTGGCACAGGAGGGAATCGAACCCTCGACCTGGCGGTTATGAGTCGCCCGCTCTAGCCGACTGAGCTACCGTGCCACGTATTGCTCCGAACTTTGATTATGCAAAGAATGCGGGCGCAGTGTCAAGGCGGGTCAGTTCCTTTAGCGGGGAATAAATGGGTTAGAAATCAGTATTAAGGGAGAGTCCAAGGCATGTTAGTCGTGTTCGAAATAGTGTTCCTGATCGTAATGGGCATCATCGCAATCGTTACGATCGTTACCGTCGGACGTCCTCTTGCCATTGCCTATGCTGACAAAGTCAAAACGAAACATTTAGAGATGGACGACGAGCAGACGAAACAAATGAATTTGCGAATTGCCGCGCTGGAAGAGGAAACGCGCGAGCTAAAACAGCAGCTTTTGTCCATTCAAGAGTCGAAAGAGTTCGATGCGCGCTTGCTGGAAAAGGGCAAAGGCTAGATCTCAATAAAAGGAATTGTCGCATTCAAGCAAAATCGCGGAGCTTAAAAGGCTCCCGGGCGGCATCTTAACGAATTTCGAGCAACTTTTTTCCAACGGAATTGGAACTCTAAGCATCGCATTGCGTCATCCAGACACGAACAAACGCAAGCAACTTAAACGCTCGCAATGAGCGAACTGCTAAGGAGGAAACAATGGCAGAGTGTATTACAGATAAAGATTCTTCTTACTGCTACATGACCGAAGAAGAACTCAAGGAAGCGAAAATGAATCGCGTAGCCCGATTGACTGTGGTTGCTGCTGCTGCCGCATTGCTCTTCTCGTTCGTCGCGATTTCGAACTTGAATCATGACGTCAACAAGACCTTGAACAACAAGGTTGCCGCAGTTGAAAACAAACTGGATGGCGACGTTGGCTATAGATTCAAAGAAAAAGTAAGAATCGAAAATACCTACTGAACGAAGGTATTGCCGAACACAATTGTGGAGATGGAGTCAATCTATCACTACAACAATGAAAGCGACGCAGAAATGCGTCGCTTTTGTTTTTCATTCAGCAGAGCGTGGGGGCGCGTTGCACGCGCCCTTCAATTATTCTGGGACTTTAAGGTCGGAGATTTTGACCTTCTCATTCTTGGAAGATGAATAAAAGAGCTGATAATCACCTGGAGGTATTTTTCCTACGCGAACAGGTCCATCATGCATTCCTGATGCAGACTTACGTAACGTTAAGACACCTCGCTCCACGCATAGGTAGATCTCGTTTTTCACAGTTCGAAACGAAATTTTCTTCACGTAATCCCCAGAACCCATCAACGAAAAACGCAAAGGGAGATACACGACGCCTTTGGCATTACGGGTCGCCTCTCCAACCTTAATTCCAGCTGGTCCCATGCAATCGATAGTGCATTTCGAGCCGAACAAAAATTTAAAATCGCCGACTGGACCTGCAAAAGCTTTAGATGCAGCTATTGTGACGAAGACCACAGCGATTACTACAATTGAGAAATGACGCACCTCTATTTGTTCTCCGTCAAGGGATTCTCCAGCAGCGGAATCTTCTCACGCGTCGAGGAATCCTTATTCACTTCCATCGATTTGATGATGAACGATGGGCAAATCAGGTGCGTCCAGTTCTCCACACCTCGTCCCACCATCGACGCTTTCTCCTCGCCGCCAATCATGTCGATGTCTTTCAGAACTCGCACGGTTTGAGGTTCAAAACGAGCACCGCGCACCATCTCTTCTTTATCTGTATCGACCCAATGCTTAACCAAAATTACCGGTCTCGGCAGCACATTATTCTCAACGACAGTGTTCAAAGCAACAGAGTCAGGCATGTTCAGCATCGAAGCTGCATTCGGATCCAACAGCCTTTTCGCAATCAGGAAATAGGGAAGATCCGCTTCCTTCGCCAATTCTTTCGCACGCGCGACAAGATCCTCCTTTGTACTTTTGCTGTCGGAAGTAACAAAAACTATGCTGGTCGAACCACCAAACCCATTTGCATGTCCATTTGAATGTTGACTGTACTTTGTTGGTGAGCGATCTGTGCAGAGTGTCTTTAAGACCCCCTTCGACACTAGCACTACACGCTTGGCTCTTACCCCCTGCACGTCGAAATTGTATCCACCGAACAAAGGTGCACCGTTGTATTCACGAGCGAAAGGATCGTCGATCACGGTTAGCTGGCGCGGCAAAATCTTCTTGCCAATCTTTTCCGCAAACGGCTTAGAGACTTGTGATACAGAGTCGGCAGAAAGTGATTCCACCTGTGAACCAAGATGGTCGCAGAGCATTTGCTCCATGAATTCTGCGGCCGCTTGGTCTTCAAAAACAACGGGTCCATCGTAATCTTCAATAGTAGGAGCCTCTTGCAGAGTCATCAATCGCTCCGCCAGTTGCTTTGCTTTGGCTTCAAATTGTTCGAACTCCGGTAGATCTTTCTCGGTGTGACCGCCGAAGACTTCGATATCCTTTATGCGCTCGCCGTCTTTGGCTTGAGTGCTGGCGGCTATGGTCAGAGTCCAATCTTCAGTGTCATCAACAATGCGAACCTTTTCGCTGCTCACGAAGCTTCGATTGCTGACGCTAGCTTTGAAATTGACAAGCGACAACTGAATGGCCGGATAGTTGCGGAAAACTGCTGACACCCTTTTCGCACAATCTATCCATTTCGCTTCATCCACAATCAAAGGACGCGCCTTACTTATGCTTACTTCTGGTTCTTCTTTCGAAAAATCGTCGAATTTATTGTCGATGTTGTTGCGCTTGTAGTGAGCCTTCTTCTCTTCGAGTGTTTCGACAGCGTTCTTGTAATCGCTGTCAGTAGAGAGCCATATCTTGCGACGAATGGCATCATAATTGTTGTCGATAGTAAGCCCAGAAGAACCACTATTGTTCGGTGACTCTCCATAGAACTTCGTATTATCGAACTCGTAGCTGCCGACTCGCACAGTTGGTTCGAGCGAACGCCAACGAGAGTGGCTGCGTCCGGTGAGAAAACCGAGTGAAGCCGTTACTTCGAATCTGTCGGTTTCTGTGGAGTCATAACTAATGTAATATGGCGCGGAATGACCGTCGAGGCGCAGACGTTGCAGCGAGCGCTCCATCTCGTCCGTCATCGCTTTCATAACAGTGTCTTCAATTGTCAGAGCAAAGCACGGTGATTGAAGCACCAAAAGCGGTGCGAGGACTAACGTAGCAATTCGTTTGAAGGAAGCGTAGGGGCGGCATTCTTGCCGCCCGGTGCCGGCGGCTCGCCTGTGCTCCCACGTCGGGCGACGCATGGCATCGCTCCTACAAAGCATGGATGCCAATCGTTTCAACATCAATGCTTCACCCCGCGTTGGCGAGACTCGTGTAATGGATCTGGAAGAAGCGGAGGCTTATTGTGCGATTTCGCCTGACGCGCCACTTCAACCGTTTTCACCAGCAGGCTCGGTGAAGAAGCCGATACCGGAATCCAACCCGACTCGGCGCCGCATACGCCGTTGAAAGTCTGAACATCATTTCCGGCGGCAAGAATCAATTCCAAAGACGCAAGCGGTGTTCCAACGATATCTACGCCACGCAGCAGCTCGTCCGGTCTTCCGTCCGGAAAGACCTTCGTTACCCGCAGTGGAAACAAATTATAAATTTGAGGATCAGACGAGCGAGTGAGTGTAGAACCACCCTCAATATCATCGAAAATCAGACCGTAAGGTTTTTTCTGCCGCTTAATTTCTTTAATAAGTAATGCTCGCAGTTCTTGAGGGCTGACCTGGTTTTTCACATCAGCAACAACCATGAGGTTAGCTTGCCGCGCAACGGGAGCGCGCCCTTCGCGGCAACGACCATGTCCATTGGAGTTTTTGAAACCACGGATAGGCGAATTGCTCATCAGGAATTTTTTGAGAATGCCTTTGTCCACCAACACAACTTTCTGCGAAGGCACGCCTTCGTCATCGAACTTGTAGTAGCCATTCAGCGTCGTCCTGCCCAACTTCGACGTGCTCGCGTCATCAATCACAGAAATGAATTTCGGCATTACTTGCATGCCGACTTTGTCCGTAAATGTGCGCCCTTCACTCTCGTCCTTCTGGCGATGACCTTCGATTCGGTGTCCGAAAATCTCATGGAAAAACACCGCCGCAGCCTTCCCTTGCAAAATGACAGGTCCAGCGTAGGGCTGCGCCACTGGTGATTTACGCAGCTTATCCAACGACTCACCGAGCTTCCTTGCCATAGCTTTCAGCGTGGTGACGTCCGGCATTCTCTTCAAGTCGTCAACTTCAGCTCGGTCAATCAGCCACAAAACCATTCCATCATTCGCAACAGTGTCAGCGTACAAACGGGCATCGTAGCTGACTCTTTCGTCTTCGATCGCAGTGCCGGTGCTGGTCACCAAGTAACGGCGCAACCTCTGAGCGGTCAGATCAACATCGCCTGTGCGAATGAAAGGAAACTCGCGAAATACTGCTGAAGCATCGCGCGCTTGCGACTCCCACAGCAGATGGTCAACATTCATCGACTTTTTCGGAGTGAAGGAGACTTGAGGTTTTGCGACAACATAATCGTCGGAGCGATCATCCTCTGCAACGAGAACATCTTTGTTAGCCTTCACTTGAGCGTACTTCTTTTGCGCCAAACGAATCGCCGCATCGGTTTTCAGCCAGATGATATTGCGCAGCGCCATCTTGTCGTCTTCATAGGGAAGCTGCACCTCGTATCCGAAGGTTTCTCGCGAACCGAACGAATCGTCCTTCGGAATTTTATGACTGTTATCCAGCTTCGGGCTGCCAACACGCAGTTCAACATCGAGTGTTCGCCCACGGGAGACATCGAACTTCTCACGGATGCTGCCATAGTCTCCTGAAACATTCGCCAATTCGCGTTCAAACACACGATATGCGACGTAATAAATTGGTGCATCACCCGCGTTCTTCAACCGCGAGATGGTACGCGCCATCTCTTCTTTGAGAGCCTGCATAACGATGCTGTCGGCCTCGGCTGCGGTCAATGACTGCTTTACCGGAAACAAGACAGGTACGAACATCAGCACAAGGGCGGCAGAAACAGCAGCACGCAAACTATTGTAGGGTCGACGCCATGCGTCGACCGGGCGATGCATGGCATCGCCCCTACGGGACACGGGCGCGTGCAACGCGCCCCTACGAGCTAGGCCGGCGAACAGCCGGTGCAACCAGAGAAATGACACCATCGATAGCAGCCTGCGTGCCTGCACTTTACGCCCTAACTTCGATAGCCTGAGCCGAAGGCGTCAGGGACTTGTGCCAATCGACAAACCGCTTTACACCTTCGTCAAATGTCACTTTCGGCTCGTAGTTCAGAACGCGTCGCGCCTTCTCGATGCTCGCAAAAGTAAATGGCACATCGCCAGTCTGCATCGGCATTTGAATTATCTCTGCCGTCTTGCCGATATGTTTCTCAAGAGTGCGGATCATATCAATCAACACGACCGGCTCAGAACGACCGAGATTGATAATGTCGTATCCAGGCAGGTCGTATTCCAACGAAGCAATGATACCGTCCACGATATCACCCACAAAGGTGTAATCGCGCTTCGTGGATCCGTCTCCGTACATTTCAATCGGCTGTCCATTTGAAATCAGCTTACAGAACTTGTGAATTGCAAGGTCAGGACGCTGCCTTGGTCCAAACACAGTGAAGAAACGCAAGCAAACGATCTGAAGCTTGTTTGTGTGGTGCGCCGAATAGCAAATCAACTCGCCCGCAGCCTTAGAAGCAGCGTATGGTGAAAACGGTTGATCGATGCGATCTGTTTCTTTGAAGCTTTCGCCGGAGCGACCGCCATATACTGACGATGATGAACCAAACGCCAGTCGCGCCTTTGGACAATGTTTGGCAATACGGTCCAGCAGTTTCTGCGTTCCGTTGAGATTCACATCCATGTAGTATGCAGCTTGTTCGAGCGACGGGCGAACACCCGCCATCGCCGCCAGATGTACGACGCCGTCAAATGGACCGTGGCTGAATACCTCATCCATTTTTGCGTCATCGCGCAAATCGCCCTCCACAATTTTGTACTTGGGATGCTTCAGGTGTTCCTGAATGTTGAGGCGCTTGCGGTCAGGATTGTAATAGTCGTTGAAGTTATCCAGAACAGTAATACTCTCGCCCATCGACAACAGCTTGTCGATCAGGTTGCTGCCAATGAAACCGGCTCCACCTGTCACCAAAATGTGTCGTGCCATTTGACTAACCTCAGAGTTTCAACAGCGAGCAAATCGGCTTTAAAAACTAACGACCATGAGCAACGGGCGCGGAGCAATGTTGGACAAACGTTTCAAACAGAGAACGATTGCCTTCGAAATCGCGCTCTGGGTGCCACTGCACGCCGATAACAAACTTGCGCCCTTCCAATTCGACAGCTTCGACGATTCCGTCATCGGCGCGCGCCGCGATAGATAGTCCGCGTCCAGGCTTGTCGACGGACTGATGGTGCGACGTCGGAACGTCGATGCGAAGCTTCTTATAGATCTTCGCAATTGCACTCTTTTCTTCGAGCACCACTTCGTGCCTCTTAAATCCGTCTTGCCAACCGTTTTTGCCGTATTAAAGGAAAATTCCAGGATAACGTAAGCGGCACCATTAAAATAAAAGGTCTGGAAGAAATAGCCAAA
>DTSE01000386.1:8013-8635 GCA_012965515.1 Candidatus Melainabacteria bacterium
CATGGATGATGTCGGTTATCAAAGTGCCACCCAACTCAACGTTCAGAAGCTGTGCCCCGGCACAAATTCCGAGGATCGGCATGGATTGTTTTTCCAAAGCCATGCGAATCAATTGGAAATCGAAGTTCTGGCGTCTTTCATGCGCCAACTCGACGTTGAGCTTCTTCTTCGTTTCTTCATCCAATGCTTCGCCGTACGTACTCGGGCAATAGTCATACCCGCCAATAAACATCAGCCCATCAAGGCGATCGAGCGCAATCTTTAGGTCTTCATCTGGCATCGGCGGCACCAGAAGGGGCACTCCGCCAGCCAGGCGGACTGCGTCAAAATAAAGAGCTTGAACGCGGGCCTCTTCAGGGGGGCCAGCCGTCACATCTACATTGATTCCAATTACCGGTTTCATGCTTGCTAGGATACAACATCAGGCCGGTAGATGCTTTGCGGAGTTAAATAACGTTTCCATGAAACAAGCGCATCGCCGCAAGGAATGTAAGTATTCAGTCTACACAGCTATTCAATCCAGAAGCCTGTAGGGACGACAGAATCTTCCTTTAAAGAATGTGGGGGCGGCATTCTTGCCGCCCGTGGACTCATTCGCGGGCGGCAAGAATGCCGCCCCCAC